>NZ_RZSX01000172.1:0-8963 GCF_004023105.1 Mesorhizobium sp. M5C.F.Ca.IN.020.32.2.1
GCATGCGGTCGATGCGGCTGCGCAGCATCTGGGCAAGCACCGGGCCGGCCCCTTCCGTGCCGATGGCAATGGCGACCGGCGCGCGGTTGACCAGCGCTGGGGTGAAGAAATCGCACAGCTCCGGCCGGTCGACGGCATTGACCGGAATGCCCATCCGGCGCGCATCTTCGGCAACCCGGCGGTCGAGCGCCTCATTGCCGCTGGCGGCAAACGCCATGACCGCGCCTTCGAGATGCGCGGCATCGTAGGCGGCAGCAATGTGGATGGCACCATTCGCGGCGATGAAGGCCAGCAACTCGGCCTCGGCGGCATCGGCTATGATGCGCAGCACGGCGCTCGACTGGCCGATCAGCCGCGCCTTGGCCAGAGCCTCCTCGCCGCCGCCGACAATGGCCACGGCTTCGCCCTCGACCCGCATGAATACGGGAAAGGCGTTGAGCTTGGCGGTGGCCTGCGGCATGGCGAGCGGAATCCCGAATACGCTGGCAGTTCTACGCGCGGGCGCGAAAAAGCAGAAGGAACGCACTCGCGCATCGCTTCGTGCGAAGCAATCGCTTTTCCGCAAGCACCAAAGGCAGGAGAAAAAAATTCCACAGCCACGAGTGGAGCGGATCCAAGCCGCTGTTGCGAGCCTTGATCTATGGCGGTTCTAGCGACAAGCGAGGTATATTACAAAACACTTTTTTCTAAATTCTACGAATCTAGTAGACTAAAGCTGCGATGCGCTGAACACCGGAACATTCCTGCGTCGGGGCGCGTTTGCCCTGCGAATCGAGCCTGGCTGTTCAGCCGCGGCAATGGCTCCAGAGACGGGCCTAGAAAACCATGAAAAACAGAAAAAAGGAGCGCTCCGTGAATAACCTCAAGCTGAAACGCGGACTGTGGATCGTAGTGGCCGACGGCGAGAAGGCGCTGTTCCTCGAGAACCGTGGCGACACCCAATATCCCGACCTTCAGGTCGTGCAGGAAATGGAACAGGCAAATCCGGCGACGCGAGAGCAAGGTTCGGACCGCCCCGGCCGCTACAGCGACGGCCCTTCCGTCCACCGCAGCGCAGTCGAGGACACCAACTGGCATCGTCTCGGCAAGGAGCATTTCGCCGACGAAATTGCCGAGCGGCTGTACAAGCTCGCGCATCGCGGCGCCTTCAAGGAGATGGTGCTAATCGCACCGCCGCAGGTGCTGGGCGACATGCGTCGAAAACTGCACAAGGAAGTCGCCGAGAAAATCACAGTGGAAATTTCGAAGACGCTGACCAACCACACCATCGTCGACATCGAAAACCTGCTGCAAGCGGCCTGATCGCGGGCATCGGGCGCGCATGCCCCTTCCTTTTTGCAGCAATCCCCTTCTTTTTTCGAGCAACCATTGCCAGCCCGAGGCGGCTCGCCTTCTGTCATCCCTGTCGTCGATTTCATGGCATTTGCGGGTTGCCTCGACCATCCGAGCCGCCATATTGCAAAAGCGGCTGCTTCGGGCGGTGCATATCCGACATCGTGATTTTTGAAAGGCGCTCCATAGACCATGCCGCATGACACGCCCCTTATCGCCACCATTGTCGCCGGTTTGGGGCTGGCTTTCGTCTTCGGCGCAATTGCCAATCGCTTCCGCATCCCGCCGCTGGTCGGTTACCTCATCGCTGGCGTGCTGGTCGGGCCTAACACGCCGGGCTTCGTCGCCGATGCCGGCCTCGCCAATGAACTGGCCGAAATCGGCGTGATCCTGTTGATGTTCGGCGTCGGCCTGCATTTCTCGCTGAAGGATTTGTTGTCGGTCCGCGCCATCGCCGTGCCTGGCGCCATCGTGCAGATCGGCTTCGCGACAGCGCTCGGCGCCGCTCTTGCCTGGATGCTCGGCTGGTCGATGGGCGCGGGGCTGGTCTTCGGGCTGGCGCTTTCCGTCGCCTCGACCGTGGTGCTGTTGCGTGCCTTGCAGGAGCGGCGGCTGATCGAGACGGAGCGCGGCCGCATCGCCGTCGGCTGGCTGATCGTCGAGGATCTGGCCATGGTGCTGGCGCTGGTGCTTTTGCCGGCGTTGGCTGGCGTGCTGGGCGGCCAGCAGCAAGGGGAGACCCATAGCAGCCTGCTGTCGCTGCCGGCCAGCTACGGCATCTGGAGCGTCGTCGGCATCACGCTGGCCAAGGTCGCCGCCTTTGTCGTCGTCATGCTGGTGGTGGGCCGCCGTGTCATCCCCTGGATCCTGCACTACGTCGCCCATACCGGTTCGCGTGAATTGTTCCGGCTGGCGGTGCTGGCCATCGCGCTCGGCGTCGCCTTCGGCGCCGCCAAGCTATTCGGCGTCTCGCTGGCGCTGGGCGCTTTCTTCGCCGGCATGATCATGAGCGAATCCGCGCTCAGCCATCGAGCCGCCGAGGAATCGCTGCCGCTGCGCGACGCCTTTTCCGTGCTATTCTTCGTTTCGGTCGGCATGCTGTTCGACCCGTTCAGCCTGATCAGCAATGGCTGGCCGATCCTGGCGACACTGGCCATCATCGTCATCGGCAAATCGCTGGCGGCATTCGCTATCGTCGTCGCCTTCCGCTATCCGATCGCGACCGCGTTGATGATTTCGGCAAGCCTTGCCCAGATCGGCGAATTCTCGTTCATTCTGGCCGAGCTCGGCGTGGGGCTGAAGCTGCTGCCCGAACAAGGACGCGACCTCATCCTCGCCGGTGCTATCCTGTCGATCGTCCTCAACCCGCTGATGTTCCTTGCCGTCGACTGGATGAAACCCTGGCTGGAAAGGCGCGCCGGCAAGACGGCTTCGCTCGACGAGGCAAAGCCGATCGGCCCTGCGACGGAGCCAGGCCAGCTGGCTTCGGTTGCGGCACCCGTGAAAGAGGACGGCCCGCCGCCCAGGACAGCGCTTACCGGCCATTCCATCCTGGTCGGCTATGGCCGCGTCGGCAGTCTCGTCGGCGCGTCATTGAAGAAGGCCGCCCTGCCCTTCCTCGTCATCGAGGATGCCGACAAGACGCTGGCGAAGCTCAGGGACGACGGCATCGAAACCGTGTCCGGCAACGCCGCGAATAGCGAGGTGTTCGCTGCTTCCAATCCCGAGGGCGCGAAGCGGCTGATCCTCGCCATCCCCAACGCCTTCGAGGCGGGACAGATCGTGCTCGCCCGCGCCGCCAACCCGAAGATCAACGTCATAGCCCGCGCCCATTCCGATGCCGAGGTCGAGCATCTCAAGGGGCTCGGAGCCGACACGGTCATCATGGGTGAGCGCGAGATCGCGCGTGGGATTGTGGAAGAGGTGATGGAAGGCAAGACAGAGGCGGCCGAAGAGCCGAAAGCACCGATTACTTAGGTTTCGATCGCCGGCGTTCGCTTACACATGCTGGCCGCCATTGATGTGGATTTCGGAGCCCGTCACATAGGAAGCCTGCTGCGAGCACAGGAAAAAGATGATGTCGGCGACTTCCGCTGTGGTCCCCAGCCGCCGCAGCGGGATCGTCTCGACGATCTTTTCCGTGCCCGGCGACAGGATCGCCGTATCGATCTCGCCGGGTGCGATGGCGTTGACGCGGATGCCGTGCGGGCCGAAATCGTGCGCCATTTCCCGCGTCAGTGAGCCGAGCGCGGCTTTCGACGTCGCATAGGCGGTGCCGGCGAAGGGATGCACGCGGGTACCGGCGATCGAGGTGACATTGACGATCGAGCCTTTGGCCGACGCCAATTCCCTAAATAATCCCCGCGCCAGCATGATCGGCGCGAAGAAATTGACCTGGAACACGTCGCGCCAGACATGCATCGGCGTGTCGATCGAATTCATGCGGCTGTTGCCGTCCTTGAGCTTCGGCGAGATGCCGGCATTGTTGACCAGCGCATGAAGCTGGCCGCCATGCGCCTCCAGCCGATGGCGGATTTCCGAGATAGCGATGCCGACATCCTCCTGGTCGGCGAGATCGACCTTGATATGGTCTTCCGGACCGGCCGGCCACGGGCAGTCGTCGGCAAAGGCCTGGCGCGAGCAGGTGATGACGCGCCAGCCTTCGCGCGAAAAGCGCTTAACCGTGGCATGGCCGATGCCGCGGCTGGCGCCGGTCAGCACGATTGTCTTTCTGGTGTCGGTTTCGGCCATTCGCGATCTCTTTAGGGCGACGTGCGTCCCTTTGGGCGCACAAAGTACGCTCTAGCACTTTTAACCCGGAGATGTAGCGGAACACGGCAGCGATGACGAGGGGTCAGCCGCCGGTGAGGATGTCGAAGATCGAGGTCTGCCGCTTCTTGACCGGGCCGCCGACATCGCCGGGCGGCACCGGGCGCTTGATCGATGCGGTGGTGCCGCCACCGCCCGGCACGCCGAAGCCTGCGGCATCGACCGTTTCGGCGGGACGCACGGCGCGAGGCGGCGACGCTTTTTGGGCGGACGGCGCGGATTGGCCAACCGAAGCGGACGGCACCGGGGCCGGTTGCGCCGCGTTGGACGGTATTTCGTCCTGCACGATCGTATCCGCGGGCGTCGACCTCCATGTTCCAGGCAGCGGCCGCACCGGCACGCCTTCATGCGCGGCGACCATGAATTCATGCCAGGCCTGCGCCGGCAGCGCGCCGCCGGTGACCTTCTTCATCGGACCGCCATCGTCATTGCCGAACCAGACTCCGGTGGTGAGATTGGCGGTGTAGCCGATAAACCAGGCGTCGCGCGAATTCTGGCTGGTGCCGGTCTTGCCGGCGGCCGGCCAGGCAAAGGCCGCCTTCCTGGCAGTGCCGATTTCGACAGTGCCGGTCATCATAGAATTCATCATCCCGACGATCTCGGGCTTGATGACGCGCGGGGCGCCGCCGCCATTGTTGTCGTAGAGCACCTTGCCGCCGGCTGTCGTCACGCGGCGGATAAAATGGACGTCCGGGCGGTAGCCGCCATTGGCGAAGGGGACATAGGCCGACGTCAGTTCCAGCGGCGTCACTTCAGAGGTACCGAGCGCGATCGAGGTGTTGGCCGTGAGGTCGGACTGGATGCCCATGCGATGCGCCGCCTCGACCACCGCGTCAGGGCCGACTTCCATGGTTAACTGGGCAGCCACCGAGTTCAGCGACTTCGCCAGCGCCGTCGCCAGCGTCACCTTGCCGAAATACTTGCCGCCGTAATTGGTTGGCGTCCATTTGCCTATTCTGATCGGCGCGTCATTGCGCACGCTGTCTGGTGTGCGGCCGGCTTCCAGCGCCGCCATGTAAACGAAGGGCTTGAACGCCGAGCCCGGCTGGCGGCGCGCCTCCGAGGCGCGGTCGAACTGGCTGGTCGAATAATCATAGCCGCCGACCATGGCACGTACCGCCCCGGAATTGTCGATCGACACCAGCACACCCTGGCTGGCATTGAGCTTCTTGCCGCTCCCGTCGATCAGCCGGCGGATCGATTGTTCGGCGAGCTTTTGCAGCGTGAGGTCGACGGTAGTGTCGACGATGATGTCGCCCCGCACATCGCCGATCAGGTCGGGCAGTTCTTCCACGATGGTGTCAGCGACGTAGTTTTCCGAGCCCGTCCAGTAGGATGCCACCCGCGACGCCGGCGCGCTCATCGCCGTGGTCAGTTCCTTAGCGCTGATCTTGCCTTCGTCGCGCATGGCGGCGAGAACGAGCTGCGAGCGCTGCTCGGCCGCCTTGGGGTCACGCGCCGGAGACAGACGCGACGGCGCTTTCAACAGGCCAGCGAGGAGTGCCGCCTCAGGCAGCGTGACATCGCGTGCGCTCTTGCCGAAATAGCGGCGCGAGGCCGCTTCGACACCATAGGCGCCGGAGCCGAAATAGACCCGGTTGAGGTACATTTCGAGGATCTGGTCCTTGGTGTGCTTGTGCTCGAGCCACAGCGCCAGAAGCACTTCCTGCACCTTGCGTTCCAGCGTGCGATCAGGCGTCAGGAACAGGTTTTTCGCCAATTGCTGGGTCAGCGTCGAGCCGCCCTGCGAAAAACGCCCGCCGAGAACGTTGGCGACCATGGCTCTGGACAGACCGATCGGATCGATGCCCAAATGCGAATAGAAGCGGCGATCTTCGATGGCGATGACGGCCTCGGGAATATAGGCCGACATTTCATGCAGGCCGACAGCTTCGCCGCCGCTCATGCCGCGATTGGCGAGCAGTTTTCCTTCGACGGAGACGATCCTGATATTGGGCGCGCGGTCGGGAATGGCCCAGGTGGTGGCCGCCGGCATTTTCGCACCGTAATAGACGACGATGCCTGCGCTGGCGATGCCGCCCCAGATGGCCAGCACGAAGCACCAGTAGGCCAACCGGCCGAGCACGCCGAACAGGCCGCGCCGGCTTTTGCCACGTCCGCGACGCGACGATTTTGTCCGGGCCGGTTGGCGCTTTGCAGAGGTCTTGCGGTTGCTCGGCACGACGCGATCCTCCTCGCTCACAGAAAAACCGGCCGAGGATTTCGCCCGTGGCGGTCCCTCGAAGCTGGGTTCGATGCGGCTGTCTCTGCGGTTCGCCATGCGCTGTGCTGTATGTCCCGATGCCTATCGCATCGGCCCGAAAATCGCGATTTTCGGAAACACGATGCGAAGCTTCAAAGTCTGAGAGCGTACTTGTGCGTTCGAACGGACGCACATCGCTCCATGGCGTTCGAGTGAAGAGTAGATGCGGCGATTTAAGGGCGGGTTAAATGGTTCAAAGTTAGTTCAATGCGTTACGGGACGTCACCGCTGCGTTCCTTGCTTCTGGCGGTTTGCAACAATGGCGTCCCTCGCGAGACGGCCTTCTCGTATTTCAGCATCAACCGCTCAGCCACCGTCTCTTGCGTTCGATCGCTGCTCTAAACCGTTGAATCTGCGCATGACCTTGCTACCAAAGTCATTCACCTTGGTGGATCATGCGTTAGTCGATCGCATCACGAACGGAAAGCGCTGCCCAGGATGATTGCATCGTCTCGCCGACATGGCAGTAGCAGACAATTTCGTGGAGCTGATCGTCGGTCAGTTCGAAGAAACGCTTTGCTTCGCCATAAGTGTCGTCTTTCAGCCCGTCATCGCGCAGAATCGGATCCTCGAAGGCAACCGATATTGGCGAGCCTTCGCCACGCATGATTTCGCGCTCCGGCGACGAACGATATTCGGTCCCGATAAGCGCGGTAAGGAGTCGGCTGGGCTGCCGTTCTAGAAGTTTTGACCAACGTTCGAGACGCTGGGTTCGGTCCATTCTAGGAGGTGTTGGGTCTCTGTGTACCTTTGCCACCGCATGCAGTTGGTCCAGTGTTTGGTGCCTCATGGCAACCTCCTAATAGTAGGTGGGTTGGCCCCAAACTCCCTGTACCAAGATCATACCGCGGATGTGTCGATACGTCACTCTTATTCCGTATCCAGGTTGGCTTCTCTCCCGGTGCATCGAAGGATGGAGCGGCCTGCCTTGGCGCTCAATTTTTGACCCGATGGGGCAGGTCATCGGCACCTTTGCCGCGCCAACCCAACGCCGCTCAGTTCTGCTGGATCGAAATGCCTTTGTCGTCGATCTTGAGTTCCACGCCCTTCGGCCTGGTTTGCTCGCGATAGACATAGACGCCGAGCGCGATGACCACGACGACGAGCGCGCCGATGATAAGATAGAGCATGTTCTGCTTCATGGCGCGCCCTTGATGTGCTTCGAGGATCAGGCCTGCTTCACCAGTTTGATCAGCACGAGCAGGATCACCGCGCCGATCGTGGCGTGGATGATGGAGGCAAATATACCGCCGCCTATGGCGAACCCCATCCTTGGGAAGAGCCAGCCGGCTATTAAGGCACCAACGATGCCGACGACGATATTGCCGACCAGGCCGAGGCCGAAACCCTTGACGATCAGGCCGGCGAGCCAGCCGGCGATGGCACCGATGATGATGAAGACAAGCAGGCTCTCAGTACCCATTGCAGATCCCTCCCGAGCGAATGGTCGCGGAGCAGAGAGCTCCGAATCGACCTCCGATTGAACATGTCCAACCTATTGGAAAGGAGCCGGCGCCGCCAGCGGCGTCATACGTCGTCGCCATCCCCGGATGCAGGCCGCCAGCTAATCGGCTCGACCTTCCTTTGCGTATGACCGTCCGTATAGGCCCACCAGCCGGTGTCGTTCTCGTCCCAGTCGCCGCCGGCCGCTTTCAGCCGGTCGAGCGACCGGTACTGCGCGATGGATTCGTTCATCACCCCGTCGCTGTCCTTCCAGTAGACGGTGACCTTGGAGCCATCCTTGGGTGCTGTTTCGATTGGTTTTCTGGCAGCCATTTCATCCCTCCACGGACCGACAGAACGTCGCGGCGAACACCAGGTTCCGCCTTAGCTATGGGCGAAGATGTCTGCCTCATCCCAGCCCATCAGGTCGAGTTTCGCACGCGTCGGCAGGAAGCGGAAGCAGGCTTCGGCCTCCCTGGTCCGGTTGTCGCGCGCAAGCCGCGCTGTCAGCACATCGCGCAGCTGGTGCAGATAGAGCACGTCGGAGGCGGCGTATTCGAGTTGTTCGGGCGATAACGTCTCCGCCGCCCAATCCGATGACTGCTGCGCTTTCGACAGGCTGACGCCGAGAAGCTCAAAGCAGATGTCCTTCAGCCCGTGCCGGTCGGTATAGGTTCGGGTAAGCCGCGAGGCGATCTTGGTGCAGAACACCGGCTCCGGCATGACGCCGAAGGCGTTGTAGAGCACGGCGAGATCGAAACGGCCGAAATGGAACAGCTTGGTTATGCTACGGTTCTTGAGCAGGCTGACGAGGTTTGGCGCCTTCTTCTGGCCGGGCGCGATCTGGATGACGTCGGCGGAACCGTCGCCCGGCGAGATCTGCACCACGCAAAGCCGGTCGCGATGCGGATTGAGCCCCAGCGTCTCCGTGTCGATGGCGACCGCCCCGACGTCGTAGTGCAAGAGCCCCGGCAGGTCGTTCTTATGGAAGCGGATATCGCTCATCGTCTTCTCCGGTCGCGACTGGACGCGCGTCGCTCTAATGCATGTAGCGCAAAAGTGTGCAGCGGTTTTGCGATAACGACATGCATAAAAC
>NZ_RZSX01000173.1:0-8940 GCF_004023105.1 Mesorhizobium sp. M5C.F.Ca.IN.020.32.2.1
GACAGCTGCTGCTCGGTCCTGCCTTGCTCGGCTTCATCGCACAGGCCTCATCGCTCGCCGCAAGCTTTGGGCTGGTGTGCGTCGCTTTCCTCCTTATCGCTGTGGCCACTAGGATATTGAGGCGCACGACGCCCGTGGCGGCGAACTCGGGGTGTGGGCGGGCAGCCACCGGCGCCGCTTTCAAACGCCGATGAGGTCTTCCATCAGGGTCTTCAATCCGGCCGCGATCTCATAGCTGTTTTCCTGGTGCTGGCGGCGACAAAACAACTCGCAACTCCACCACCCCTGGAAGCCCGTCGCCTTTACCGCGTCGACCCACTCCTTGAGGTCCAAGACGCCCTTTCCGGTCGGCACATCACGTAGAACGCCTTCATCAGGTATGCCGCCATCGAACGGCAGCGAGTCGCAGATGTGAACGCCATATATGAGGTCCTTGTCCAACCGCGCGACACTCTCCGGAGTTTCACCAGCGGTGTAGCAGTGCCAGAAATCGATGACGAGTTTGATGTTCGACCGCCCTGCGCGCTCCAGCGTTCGGAGTTGTTTGTCGAGCGTGTTGAGCGGCGTCCAGGACAGAGCTTCATAATAGATCAGCAACCCGCGTTCGGCGGCAATGTCTGCAACTGACGCCAAACCGGCAGCCGTGATGTGGATCTGTTCCTGGAGCGGAAGGCCAATGACGCCTCTATAGAGATCCGGCACGGCAGCCGCGTTGGCGTAAGCTGCCAGGCTAATTGGCCCTGTGATTGCTTCGAGCCCCTTTGCACCTGCGGCTGTGGCCAACTCAATCAGATCGCTGGCGTCCTTCAGCAACGCTCGCCGGTCATCACCGTGACGCTCGACATCGAGAAGGAAACCGATGCCGGGAATAAAGGTGTCGCCGATCGCGGTACGCAATTCGGCTTCAGAGAATCCGGCATCCAGGAATTGCCGGATCTTAGCTCCCGATCCCTCCAGCCCGTCGAAGCCGAGCTTTCGTGTAATATCGAGATCCAGCGCCAGGGTTCCATGTTTCGCGGCAAGCGAATGGAAGATGATCTGATTCCGCTGTCGCATAGTCTTTCCTCCGTCCATCCTGCGTTTGAGGTCCGAACAATTCCGGACTTACCGGGCCACCTCGCGCCGATTTCCGACGAAAAAGGGGCCCGCGAGGAGGCAACCCCGCAACGAGCTACCGAGCGCTCTCGCCCGTGATCGCCACCGTCCGGCGTTTGCGAGATGAGAGTAGCAAAGCCTCGGCTACCGTGAGCGCCATCACGCTGTCTTCGCCTCGCGCGAGCCAGGAGGAGCCCTGCGCCCGCGAGCTCACAAAATCGGCTGCCGTAAACGCGTAGGGGTCCCGCTCGCGCAAGGGAACCAACTCGTTCCGGCCGGCATGCCTGCGAACCAACGTTCCGCTGGAGCGCGCGTTCAAAGTCCCGTTGGCCAGCAGCGCGCCACGGTCTCCAGCAACCAACACCGTGCTTTCCAGATCGGCCGTCCGGAAGCTCTCGTGAACTTGCAAGATCCCTCCATTGTCGAGCCGGACCGTGTAGGCCAGCAGATTAGGCAAGTCCCCCGGAGGCGAAGACACCGCATTGACCTCGACCGGCTCAGCATTTGTCAGGAATCGAGCCAAGTCGATGTCGTCCACCGACGCTCCCAAAAAGATCTTGTCAGACTCATCTGGTGGCTCGCTTCTCCGAAATCCAAGACCATGGGGTCCGCCGCGGACGACGAGGACTGATAGGACCTGACCAACTTCGCCGTCCGCGATAAGCCGCCTCATCGTCTGGTGAACGCCGGAGGCGCGGAAAGGCTGGTTCACGGCGAGAAGAACACCGGCGTTGCGGCAGGCGTTCACCATGGCCGCCGCGGCCTTGCTGGTAGGGGCGATTGGGCCGTCGCAAAGCACATGTTTGCCCGCCCCCGCGGCGGCGGAGATATAGTGTGGTCTGCGCGCTAACCGGGCGCTTACATACGAAAACCCGACTGCGGGATCGCGCAACACACGCGCAAGGTCCGTGGAGCACTTGGGGATCTCGAGGTCCTCAGCGAAGTCCGCCGCGTCGCGCTTCCTTCTACTCACGACCCACAGCGGATGGTGTCCAATCGCGCGGATTGCATTGACCATATGTTCAGTCGCGATCGTCCCCGTCCCCATGACCGACCAGCCTGTCATTGCATCCGCTGACACAGGGCATCCCTCTCATCTGCTTCGGTCAATTATGCGAACGGAAGGCCAATCCGACAACTTCGCATCGGGTTGATGTCCTTCTCAACGTGGCGTAGTGATAGCGTCTGATCGCATCAAATGGGTGGGGAGTCGGAGAATGGGTTCGATCGGGGAAGATCCGGCTGCCTTGGCGGCCAATCTCCGTACTCTTTGCGACCGCCATGGTTCGGTCGCTGCCGTGTGCCGGAAAATCAACGTTAACAGGCAGCAGTTCAACAAGTACCTCTCGGGAACGCACGTTCCGTCCGCATCCAATCTGCGAATCATTGCTAACTATTTCGGCCTGAGCGTCCCGATCCTGTTTTCAGATCCGGATGAATTTCGGAACCTTGTTGACGGAAACTTCTTTCATGCGATGGCAACAGCGCGACGGCTGCCCGAATTCTCGCGCTTTGTATCGAACATCATCGTCGAGAACGAGACGCAGGATAACGAGATCGTTGGCGTCTACGACAGGTATCAATACTCCTCCATCTATAGAGGGTTCATTCTACGTTCGGCCTTCTGCATATACAGAAATAAGGAATTTCTACAGCACTATTACGTGGAGAGATTTCCAAGCCTGGATAAGCCTGACAAGACAGAGTACATCTTCAAGTACTATGGATTTTGTTTCCCCGTATCGGATCGCCTGTTCACAGCCGACTTCGAAGGCATCCAGTCCAACGAACTGACGTTTGGCGTGTACGCGCAGGTCAAGCGCAATACGAAGCGGTTCATGTTCGGGATCACGAGCGGCATCGCTGCCAATGTGTTCCGTGCCCCGTATTCGACCAAGGTCGCGCTACACTACCGTGGTCCGGGTCTCATCAAGCGCGAGCACCTTGCCGAACTCACCGTCATGGATCGCAATGATCCGGTTATTCCGCGCGAGGCGCTCCAGTATCTGGGTGACGGATCTGACATGATCCAGATGTAGTGAACGCGCCGTGTCAGGGTTGATGCGCTACGGATGCAGTTCGACTGCCAGCCAGACTGAGTCGGTGTCCGCGTAGTAGCGATGCCATGGGTAGGTCCATTCGTTGCGACCAGTCACGCGGCAGAAAGGGTCATGCGAATATCCGATCGGCATGACCACATCCTCGTAAATCGTCGCCGCGTCATTCTGTCGGAATTTCTGCATCCTTCCGCATCCGTGGATCTGCGCATGGGTTTCCAAGAACGGATGCTTGTGATGGATGAAGCAATCGGTGTCTCCGGGCGCCCACCAAAGGTTCAGTTTCAAGGTGAATTCTTGCGGCGCCTCATCGCTGCGGCGCTCGTTGGTGAAGACGTAAGGGTCCGTCCACACCGTCCCTATTGTGTCTTGTGCCGAGATAAAGAGCGGCGTGTCGCGTGGAAAGCTTTTGATCCGGTTCCCCAGCCAGTCCCAGCCGCGGAACATGCATCCGCCAAGGTTCGTCGGGTTGACCACCTTGATCACCGCGATGCGCTCGGCCGACTTGATGCGACCGCCCTTCAGCCAGGTCGATTTCCATGCGGGGACGATGGCAGGGTGTTCGTCACCGGTGATCATCGGCGACGGGCTGATATTCACCACGACTGCATCTTCGATCTCACGGTCGGAGACATTTTCGACCAACTGTGCGGAAATGAATCCGTCCGCGAAAGTCAGATCCCTTGTTTGATTGCGCATCGTTCTCGCCCGTCAACGGCACTGATTGAGAAACATCAGAGAGACATATTGGGGTCGGATGCGGAAGTGCGCGCCTCTCCGAATTTTGACGCAACCCGCAGTGAGACTTGCGCCAATGTGCGCTGCATTGCCGTCCCGACCCCGATCGCCTCTGTGCCGGTCTCCAGGTGAGATCCACCTCCGCATGGCGCTTAGGCCAGCGACAGCTGCAAAATCGGTGCAATACTTCTCGCTGAGCGCGTCACCCTGCGTCGAATAAACCTCTCCTGCGAACTTGCCCGTGTCGCGGGAGCGTTTGCTTAATAGGGCATCGACGAGGAGAGAGAGCGCCTCGTTTCGGAAGCAAGGCAGATAAGAGGGCCGAACTCATGAAGCTAAGCGGCGGACAGGTCGTTGCAAGAGCGCTGAAGGAATATGGCGTCGAATATGTAGCCGGTGTCCCAGGCCACGGCATTTGGTCCTTGTTCGACGCTTTTCTCGAAGAAGGTTCTGAACTTCCCTTCATTCAGGTAATGCACGAGCAGAGCGCGGTGCACATGGCCGACGGCTACTACCGGGCGAGCGGCAAGCCGATGGCCTGTTCTACCTCGGTCGGACCGGGCGCCACGAACACGATCATCGGATTGGCAACCGCCTATACCGACTCGACGTCGCTGTTTTATGTTTCGGGCTCGCCTCAGACCTACATGCACGGCCACGGCACGATGCAGGAGATCGAGCGTCAGCAGGACAACGCCTTTCCGCGCATCACCGAACAGGTCACCAAGCGCGCCTGGCAGGCCAATTCGGTCAAGGTGCTGCCATCCATCATGCACCGCGCCTTCAGCGAAATGCTGACAGGCCGTCCGGGCCCCGTCCATGTGGAGGTGCCGATGAATGTGCAGGTCGAGGCCGATGAGGTGACGATCCATCCGCTGGACAAGCGCCTGCCGATCGGCGTCGCCTATCCGGATCCGCGTGCGATCGAGGCGGCGGTAACGCTTCTGCTATCCGCCGAACGTCCGGTGATCGTGGCCGGGGGCGGCGCAATCACGGCGAATGCTTCTGCCGAGCTGACCCGCCTGGCCGAGAAGCTCGGCGCGGCTGTGTCCATCACGTGGAACGGCAAGGGTGCGATTTCCGAAGATCATGAATTGTTCATCGGTGCCGTCGGGCAAACCGGCACCACCTGCGGAAACAGGATCACCGCTTCCGCCGATGTTGTGGTCTCCGTCGGTTGCCGCTTTACCGACTGGTCGGCGTCGTCCTACGCCAAGGGCGTCTCTTTCTCCATTCCGCCCGGCAAGCTGATCCATATCGACCTGGACCCGCGCGAGATCGGCAAGACCTACCCGACCGAGGTGGGCATCGTCTCCGATGCCAAGGCTGCGCTCGGGGCTATCCTGGCGCTGATCTCCGATGCCGACTCCAGGAAGGGGATTGCCAAGCGGGAAGGATTCCTCGCCGACGTGAGGAAGGCCAAAGCGGATTGGGTGGCGCAGGTGTCGCCGCGCGAGAACAGCCGCGAAGCGCCGTTCACCTCCCAGCGTCCGCTGGTGGCGCTGCGCAAGGTGCTGGACCGCAACGGCATCGTCGTGGTGGGCTCCGGCAATACCCAGGGCGCGGTGAAGCAGAGCTTCCCGGTCTACGAGCCGCGCACGCATCTGACCTCGGGCTCCTACTCGCCGATGGGATGGGCCGTGCCCGCCGCGCTTGGCGCGAAGCTCGCTTGTCCCGACCGGCAAGTGGTTGCGATCGTCGGCGACGGCGACTTCATGATGTCGCTTCCGGAAATGGGAACGGCTGCGATGAACGGCATCAACGTCGTGTTCCTGGTGTTGAACAACTCCGGCTACATGTCGATCCGGGGCGGTCAGCGCAAATTCCTAGGCCGTCATATCGCGTCGGAATTCAATCATCACGCCGGCAACGGCGCGCCCTATTCCGCCGATATCGCTGCCTCCGCCCGGGCTTTCGGTATCGAGGCTTGGAAGGTCGAGAAGGACGAAGACCTTGAAAAGAGCCTCAAGGCAGCGCTCGAATGTGGCGGTCCGGCCTTGGTCGAAGTCATCGTCTCGCGCGACGCTGCGGGCCCGTTCGCGACAGGCTGGTGGGACTTCCCATCCCCTGCCTACTACGAGAAGGAGCAGGCAGCTTACGCCGAGATGCGGGTTCTCGAACAGCACCTCTGACAGAACCTGACGTCGGAGCGTGGACAACGCGCTCCCCGTCGCTTGTCCCAGCATTTGCAGGCGGCGCGTTCAGCGTTCGCGAACGAGAGTTTTATTCATGATACGGACTATCAAATCGGCAGGCGGGGGCTTCGCGGAAAGCGGGCAGACGGGGGTTACGGCGACAGTCCAGGCGCTGCTGGCCAAGGTGGAGAAAGGCGGCGACCGCGCGGTCCGGGAACTCTCCAACCGCTTCGACAAATTTGACCGAGACAGCTACAGGCTGACGAAGGCCGAGATCGATCACTGCGTCGACACTCTCACGCACCGGGAGCGCGAGGATCTCGATTTCGCGCAGGACCAGATCCGCAAATTCGCGGAAGCCCAGAGAGCGACCCTTCTCGACCTGGAGATCGAAACGCTTCCAGGCGTCATTCTCGGCCACAGGAACGTGTCGATCCAGAACGTCGGCTGCTACGTCCCCGGTGGCAAGTATCCGCTGCTCGCCTCGGCACACATGACGGTGCTCACGGCCCGGGTGGCGGGATGCGAGCGCGTCATCACCTGCGCGCCGCCCTTCCAAGGCAGGATCGCCGAGAAGATCGTGGCAGCGCAGGCTTTGGCCGGCGCCGACGAGATCTATTGCCTCGGCGGTGTGCAAGCCATCGCCGCAATGGCTTACGGAACCGAGACCATCGCTCCCGTCGACATGCTGGCCGGGCCGGGCAACGCCTACGTCGCCGAGGCCAAAAGGCTGCTGTTCGGCAAGGTGGGCATCGACCTTTTCGCCGGACCGACGGAGACGCTGATTATCGCGGACGACAGCGTCGATGGCGAGCTCGTGGCAACCGACCTGCTTGGCCAGGCCGAGCATGGAGTGAACTCGCCGGCTGTGTTGATCACCAACTCCGAAAAGCTCGCCAGGAATACGCTTGCCGAGATAGAGCGGCTGCTGTCGATGCTGCCGACGGCTCCCATCGCGGCCAAGGCCTGGCTGGATTTCGGTGAGATCATCCTGTGCGAAACGCCCGAGGAGATGGTGGCGGAGGCCGATCGCATCGCGTCCGAACACGTGCAGGTGATGACGCGTGATCCGGACCACTTTCTACAGAATATGAAAAACTACGGAGCCCTCTTTCTGGGAGCCCGCACCAACGTCTCGTTCGGCGACAAGGTGATTGGGACAAATCATACCCTGCCGACCGGAGGGGCGGCCCGCTACACCGGGGGACTCTGGGTCGGGAAGTTTCTGAAGACGTGCACCTACCAGCGCATCGAAACGGACGAGGCCTCTGCCTTGATCGGCCAGTACGCCTCGCGACTCTCCATCATGGAGGGTTTCGCCGGTCACGCCGAGCAGTCCAACATTCGCGTCCGCCGCTACGGTGGACGGAATGTTGCCTACGCGTCGGCAGCCGAGCCGTTCTGATGACCAGCAACGTCCAACGGAACGCGCGGAAGGATACCGCATAGTCAACGAAAGCTTCGAGATGGATAAAACGGCAGACATTGCCATCATCGGATCCGGAATAGGCGGCGCTTCTCTCGCCTACAGTCTTGCGGACAGCGGGCGACGCGTCGTCATACTGGAACGCGGCGAGCACCTGAGGGACTCCCCGGAGGCGCGAGACGACACGGCGATCTTCGAGAAGGGTTTTTATCGCTCGACAGAGGAGTGGCTGGGTACTGACGGTGAGTCATTCCTCCCGGGCAACTACTACCACGTCGGCGGTAACTCGAAGTTCTTCGGCGCGGTCATGTACCGATATCGTCGGGAGGACTTCGCGCCTCGACAACACATGGGCGGCATGTCGCCCGGTTGGCCCATCCCCTATGAGGACTTAGAACCCTGGTATGAGCGAGCCGAAAGGGTTTTCAAGGTCCGCGGCGACGTATCGCAAGATCCGACCGAGCCACCTCACGCCAACCCCTATGCTTTTCCCGCAGTCCCCGACGAGCCTTCCATTGTGAAGGTGCGCGAACGGCTGCGTCGTGTCGGCCTCCATCCATCCAGCCTGCCACTCGCGGTCGATATCGATGAATGGTTGCGCGCCGCCCGAACAGGATGGGACGCATTTCCAAACACTGGACAGGGCAAGATCGACGCGGAGGTCGGGCCGCTGACAGAAGCTCTGAAGTACCCCAACGTCACCCTCCTGACTGGTGCAAACGTCATACGGCTTGAAACCGACGCGTCCCGGCAGCGTGTAACGGCCGCAATCTTCGTGAAAGATGGGATAGAGCAGCGGATAGAGGCTGACATCATCGCGGTGGCGGCGGGAGCGGTCCAGACAGCAGCGCTGCTGCTACGCTCTTCAAGCGACACACATCCGCGAGGTCTCGCCAACGGGTCCGATCAGGTCGGCCGCAACTTCATGAACCACAACACGACCGCCATGTTGGCGATCGATCCATTTTCCCCGAATGCATCGGTCTATCAGAAAACGATCGCCTTCAACGATTTCTACAACCGGGATCCAGAAACGGGGTTCCCTCTCGGTAATGTACAACTCCTTGGCCACATTACGGGAAACATCCTGAAGGCGAACACGCCATTGTTGCCGCGCTGGTTGACGCATCTGATCGCCCGGAATTGCTACGGCTGGTTTCTTACTAGCGAAGACCTGCCCAATCCCGAGAGCCGCGTCACGATTCGGGATGGCCGCATTGTGATGCACTGGGTGCGCAGCAACATGGATGCCCACGAGACCCTTACCCGCAGGACGCGCACTGTGATGAGAAGGGCCGGCTTCCCGATCGTGCTTACCCGAACGTTCGGTCGCAAAACAACCTCGCATCAATGCGGCACGGCGCGGCTTGGCAACGATCCCGCAAGCTCTGTCGTATCGCCCGATTGCCGCTCGCACGAGATCCCAAATCTCTACATCACGGATGCTTCGGTGCTCCCGACGTCGGCCGCGGTCAATCCGTCGCTGACG
>NZ_RZSX01000174.1:0-8924 GCF_004023105.1 Mesorhizobium sp. M5C.F.Ca.IN.020.32.2.1
CACGGACCGCTCGTGCGGCAAAGCCGCCTTCGCCGGCGCGCCGCTGCCGATGGCGGCAGTGTTCCGCTCGCGCGGCGTTGTGACTTTTCTTGCCATCTGGATGGTGATCAATCTCGCCACCGGCCTCGTTGCCTTCGCGCCCGGCATCGACAGCCAGATCGCCTGGGAGGCGCATATTGGCGGTTTCGTCGCCGGCTTCTTCGGCCTGCGCGCTTTCGATCGACGGCAGCAGCCGGATGAGTTCACGGCTTAAGCATCGCCGCACTTGAAATGCAATCGATCGCGGCGCACGATGTTCACTACAGCGCCGCGCGTCCTCTTGGACGCGCAAAGGACGCTGTAGAACTTTGATTTGCGCATGATCCTTCCGAAAATCGGGGCCGATTTTCGGGGTCATGCGCAAAAGGAAAGCCGGTCAGGGCAGGAACCGGCAAGTAAAACTGAGGAGGACGCCATGACTGTTAAGGCAATTCTCGAGCAGAAAGGCCATGACGTGTTGACGCTCGGGCCGAACGAAAAGCTGAGCGAGGCCATTCGCATCCTGGCCGAACACAGGATCGGTGCGCTGGTCATCACCAATGGCGATCATAAGATCGTCGGTATTCTTTCCGAGCGCGACGTCGTGCGGGTCCTCGCCAGGGAAGGAGCCGCCGCACTGGATATCGCGGTGCGTTCGGCCATGACGCCCAAGGTGAAGATCTGTAATGAGAACCACACCGTCAATGAAGTCATGGAGATCATGACCAGTGGCCGTTTCCGCCATCTGCCTGTGGAAAAGGACGGCCTGCTCGACGGCATCGTGTCCATAGGTGATGTGGTCAAGCGGCGCATCGAGGATGTCGAGCGCGAGGCCGCGGAGATCAGGGCCTACATCGCGACGGCGTGACGCCTTATTTCTTCAGCCGGCCGGCTGGATTCGATGTGAAGCGCCAGCTTTGGCTTTGCGCTTGTCTCTTTTTGCGGTTTGCACTAGCGAGTGACTTTCACGTCGGACGTGACGGAATTCACGTTGAGAAGTGAATTCCGTCACCGATAACTCGCAGGCCACTATGACCCTCATCGATACTCGCACACCCGACGCCAAGCGCCTGATATCAGGTGCCACCGGCGACTGGGAAATCATCATCGGCCTCGAGGTGCACGCGCAGGTGACCTCGCAAGCAAAGCTGTTCTCCGGCGCCTCGACGGCTTTCGGTGCGCCGCCAAACGCCAATGTCAGCCTGGTCGATGCGGCGATGCCGGGCATGCTTCCGGTCATCAACGAGGAATGCGTCAAGCAGGCGATCCGCACAGGCCTCGGGCTGAAGGCCGAGATCAACCACAAATCGGTCTTCGACCGGAAGAACTATTTTTATCCCGATTTGCCGCAGGGCTATCAGATCTCGCAGTTCAAGCAGCCGATCGTCGGCGAGGGCAAGGTGATCGTCTCGGTCGGCCCGGACCGACAGGGCGAATTCGAGGACATCGAGGTCGGCATCGAGCGCCTGCATCTGGAGCAGGACGCCGGCAAGTCGATGCACGATCAGCATGCGACGATGTCCTATGTCGACCTCAACCGCTCCGGCGTGGCGTTGATGGAGATCGTCTCCAAGCCCGACATGCGCTCCGCCGACGAGGCCAAGGCCTATGTCACCAAGCTGCGCACCATCGTGCGCTATCTCGGCACTTGCGACGGCAATATGGACGAAGGCTCGCTGCGCGCCGACGTCAACGTCTCGGTGCGCAGGCCTGGCGGCGAATTCGGCACGCGTTGCGAGATCAAGAACGTCAACTCCATCCGCTTCATCGGCCAGGCCATCGACTACGAGGCGCGCCGCCAGATCGCCATCCTAGAGGATGGCGGCAAGATCGACCAGGAAACGCGGCTGTTCGACCCCAACAAGGGCGAGACGCGCTCGATGCGTTCCAAGGAAGAAGCGCACGACTACCGCTATTTCCCGGATCCCGATCTTCTGCCGCTGGAATTCGACCAGGCCTATGTCGATGCGTTGGCAAACGATCTGCCTGAACTGCCCGACGCCAAGAAGGCGCGGCTGATCTCCTCGCTTGGCCTGTCGACCTACGACGCCTCAATCCTGGTGTCGGAAAAGGCGGTCGCCGACTATTTCGAGAAGGTGGCCGCTGGTCGCGACGGCAAGCTCGCCGCCAATTGGGTCATCAACGATCTGCTAGGCGCGTTGAACAGAGCCGGCAAGGGTATTGAAAATGCTCCGGTTTCGCCCGATCAGCTCGGCGCGGTCATCGACCTGATCAAGGAGGGCACCATCTCCGGCAAGATCGCCAAGGATCTGTTCGAGATCGTTTGGAACGAAGGCGGCGATCCGCGCCAGTTGGTCGAAAGCCGCGGCATGAAGCAGGTCACCGACAGCGGCGCCATCGAAAAGGCGGTCGACGAGGTGATATCAGCCAATCCGGACAAGGTCGAGCAGGCGCGCGCCAAGCCGACCATGGCCGGCTGGTTCGTCGGCCAGGTGATGAAGGCGACAGGCGGCAAGGCCAACCCGCAAGCGGTCAACGATCTCGTCAAGGCCAAGCTCGGGATCGAATAGCGCAATGAACGCAAGACCACGGCCGCGCAATCAGGCAGGTCTCTCGTCGGCGCTGCTGATCGCAGGTGCCGTGCTGCTTTTCGTCGGCACGCTGTTGCATCCGATGCATGAGGACCCGAGTGATGCGCTTCGCGCCTTCGGTGAGTATTCCGCCGATCACAATTGGCTTTTTAGTCACATGGCCCAACTTGCCGGTGTCGTGGCGATGATCGCCGGCATGCTTTTGATCATTGGCCGTCTGTTCGACGGTCCGGCGCGGGGCTTTGCTCTGCTCACCATCGTATTTGGCGCGGCGTCGCTTGCGGCTGCGGCGGCTTTGCAGGCAGTCGACGGCATCGCCCTGAAGGCCATGGTCAACGCATGGGCCATGGCTGACGATGCGGCAAAGGCATCGCTGTTCAACGCTGCCTTTGCGGTGCGGCAGATCGAAATCGGCTTTGCCGCGGTGAGCGCCGTGCTGCTCGGCCTGACCGTCCTGCTCGCCAGCATCGCGCTGCAACAGGCGAAGCACTGTCCAGTCTGGATGTCGTTGCTCGGCAGCGCAGGGGCTGTTGGCGTCCTGATTGGCGGCGTCGCCACGGCGGCAACAGGTTTCTCCGATATCGCCATGGCGGCCAACATGGCGGGCAGCCTGGTGCTCCTCATCTGGGTCGTGCTGCTTGCCGTGATCGATCTCAAACGCAGACCTGTCGAAGCATAGCCGAGCCGTCAGCGAGAAAACCGATGTTCGTTCGCACCGCCAGCGAACGCGATCTGGTTGCCATCCGGGCGCTGCTGGTCGAAACGTGGCATGCCACCTATGACGCCATCTATGGTGCTGCCAAAGTCACCGAGATCACTGACGAATGGCATTCGATCGCCTCGCTCAGCGCATGACCCCGAAATCGGAATCGATTTCGGAAAGGATCATGCGCAAAATCAAAAGTGCTACAACGTCCTTTGCGCGTCCGAAGGACGCGCGACGCTGTAGAGCGCGGCTGACACGGCCGAACTCCGAATTCCTGGTCGCAGACGACGGCAGGCTCATCGGCGGCATGGCTTTCGCCGCAGCCACCGCGGATGCGAAGATCGTAATGCTGAACCAGCTTTACGTGCATCCGACCTGCCAGAGGCAAGGGATCGCCAGGCGCTGCTGGAAGAGGTCGAGGCCAGCTTCCGGTGGCGCGGACGCTGCGTGTCGAAGTGGAAGAGGCAAACGCTCCGGCCGTCGCCTTCTATCGCTCGAAAGGGTTTTTGCCCGCCGGCAACACCGCCGACTGTGGCGGCGGTTCAGGGCTGCCGGCGAGAAGGCGATCGGATAGATTTGTCTGCCCGGATATGTCGCAGTCAGTTGCGTTTTACGGGCTGCGCGGTCGGTTGCGGCGCCCTCAATGTTGTCCCTTGAGGACGACAAGATAGCCTCGTTCGACGTGAAGGCGGAAAGCGATTTGCTCCGACGTCCCAGTGTCCTTGGATTTGTCGATGACATAGCCGCCAGGATGCGAGCGAAGCCATTCCTCGGGATTGTCAGTGCTTTCGAACGGCTTCTGCAGCCGGGCCAGGAAACCGACCTCGTCCTGGTAGTCGAAGGCGACGGCCCAGTCGGCGTTCTTTCGCTCGGCGATGAATTTGGCCAGCGGCATGAGATCTTCGCGTCTGAAAGAGGTCGCTGATGCTGCGGCATGGCCGATGCCGAAAATTGCGAGCAGGACGAAGGCCGAGTTTCTGAGCCTCGCGGGGGGAATCTCCGCCATGAAATACCCGAACAGGATGGTCGCAAATGGCAGCATCGGCACCAGATAGTGAGGTTGCTTGCCGGATATCGCGCTGAAAACCAGTAAAACCGCGACGAACGAGAACGACAGCAGGCGCAGTGCGCGCAGGTCCGGCGATTTCGTGTCGATCAGGCCACGTATCCGGGCGCCCAGCTTCAGCCGCCACACTTCGGGTATGAAGATCCACGGTATGAGCATGATCGGCAACAGCACGACGTAGAAATAGAACGGCCGGCCATGGGAGTTGTGCAGGTGGCCGGTGACACGCCCTGCCGACTGGTTCCAGACAAGGTCGTAGACGAAGTTGCCTTTCGTCTGGATGGTCGCCGGCACCAGCCAGATCGCCACCGGGATCAATGCGGCGAGAATTGCCAGACCCGCCCCGGCAAAAAATTTCGGCGTCGCCAGCCCGGCCTGCCGATCGCGCCAGAACGGATAGAGCAGGATAGGGGCGCCGACATGGATGAGCACCACCGGACCTTTCGTCAAAACACCCAGTCCGATGAACAATCCCGCCAGCACGGCGTGCCAATGGTTGCCGTTTTTGGCAAAGGCAAGCAACGACAAAAGCGCGGCGAGCACGAAGACAGTCAGCAGCATGTCGAACAGGATCAGCGTCGAATAAATCACGAAGATGGTGCTTCCGGCGACGAGCCAAGGGATACGGCTTGCGATGTCGTCGCGCCTGGGAAAGAGGGTTTTTGTCAGACGCGTCGTCAGCCAGATGACGAGCGACGACGCGACGAAGATGACGAGCATCGCGGCAACCCGACTTGCGCCGAAAATGTCCCAGGCCAGGTCGATAAGCCAGAACAGCAGCGGCGGCTTTTGCAGATAGGGCGCGAAATTCATCGTCGGAACGAAGATCTGTCCGCTCAGATACATCTCCCAGGTGACGCTGAGATATCGCGTTTCATCGACCGGCAGGAGCGGCCGGAAGGCGACCGCGATGCAGGTCAATGCAAGCAGGAACAGATAGGGGAGCAGCCGCTCGACATGTGCCGGTATCAAGGTTGGGATCCGCGCCAGGAAACGTTCTCATTCCAGCCGAGCATCGATGCTGCGCTCCTGGAGCGCGCAGGACCGCACCATGATTTTGGCCGAATTGTAGCCGAGCCGGCCTGGTAGCTTGGATTCTGAAGATGTCGTCCACAAAGGTCTAAAAAATATGCAGATTGGAATTAGGGTGAATTAGGGTGACAGTGCAGTTTTTGCGCTGTTTGCTCGGCTGTGCTGGCCGGTGGGGAGCGAAGCACTTCTGGATCGGATTGCCGAGCAAACCGAAAAAACCGTGAAATCCGGAAAACGCGGCAGTCGGGGAAATAAAAGGTGCACGGTCACCGTAATTCGCGAGGCGAACCGTGTATCGGACAGGCGCGATTGGAGCGGGCCACTGTTTTGCAATTCTTGCCTGAATACTTTCTCAGCTGTCGTCCGCAAAACCCGCCCGGTAAGAATTCAGCAGTGGCTAACGCTGAGGCAAAAAAGGCATGGTGCGACGCACAAAAATATTGCAATGCACTGCAGATGCCGTAACGTCAGGCTGCTAGATGAACGAGACGGCTTTTCTACAAGGTCGCCAACCGCAAAGGATGGAAACTATGACCAAGACCGCTGATAAAACTGCTGAAATCATCGAGAATGCAGAAGTCCCGACCGCGGCAACCGATCAGTTCCGCGCTGTCGCCGAAAAGGGCGTCGAGCAGTCGAAAGAAGCCTTATCGAAATTGGCGACCGGCGCCGAGGCGACCCAAAAGGCTCTTGAGTCATCCTTCGAAACAGCCAAGACCGCTGGCAATGAGCTGTCGCTGAAGACGATCGCCGCGCTGCGCGCAAATGTTGAGGCCAGCTTTTCTCACCTCGAAGCCCTGGTTGCCGTGAAATCGCCCTCCGAGTTCATCGAACTGCAGACTGCCTTCCTGCGCAAGCAGGTGGAAAAGACCGTCGAGCAGGGCAAGGAGTTTCAGGCGGCCGCGACGAAAGCCGCCGAAGACGTATCCAAGCCGATCAAAGATGTCTACGAGAAGGCGATGAAGGATCTCAAGGTCGCCTGATTGGCCTAATGCATGTCGCGCAAAAGTGCGAAGCGGTCTTGCGATAACGACAAGCATAAAAACAAGAACTTAAAGCGCGTCGCATGAATCCATCCAAACGCGACGCGCTTTAGGCGGAGGGAATTTCCACATTGTCGATCAGCCGGGTCTTGCCCAGCCAGGCGGCTGCGAGCAGGCGTCCGTCACGGTTTCTCCGCCATGGGGCGAGCGTCAGGCTCTCGCGCGCCGCGACATAATCGATTTTGTCGAAGCCAGCCTTGACGAGCGCGCGGCTGGCCTCGGCGGTCGCGCTGCCTTCATCCGCGCCTGCCGCTAGTGCCGCCGCCGTCCGGCGCAATATGGCGTTGAGCTGGCGCGCCACCTCCAGCTCGGCTTCGCTCAGATACGCATTGCGTGAGGACATGGCGAGGCCATGTGCGTCGCGTACCGTTGGCGCGCCGATGATTTCCACCGGCAGATCGAGGTCGCGGCAGAGCTGCCTGACGACGCAAAGCTGCTGGTAGTCCTTTTCACCGAAGACCGCACAGTCGGGCGACGCCTGCAGGAAGAGCTTTGCCACGACCGTCGCGACGCCGTCGAAGAAGGTCGGACGGAAATCCGATTCCAGCCCGGCGGCTGGCCCGCCGACCGAGATCCTTGTGGCGAAGCCAGCCGGATACATCTCCGCCACACTAGGGGTGAAAGCGAGTTGGGCGCCGGTCTCGGCCAGCCGGTCGAGGTCGCGGGCGAGTTGGCGCGGATATTTGTCGAGGTCTTCGCTCGGCGCGAACTGCGTCGGATTGACGAAGATCGAGAGAACGCAGCGATCGGCCTTTTCGAGTGCGATCCCGATCAGCGAGACATGGCCGTCATGCAGTGCACCCATGGTCGGCACCATGGCAAGGCTGAGGCCATCGCGACGCCAGTCGCGGATTTGCGCGCGAAGGGCGGCGACGCTGTCGACGATGAGAGGCCGGCTCATGCTTTGTCTCGGCTCATTCTTTGTCCCAACTCATTCTTTGCCCTTGTTCGGCTGCGGCCGAAAAGACGTGGTTCGGGCCGGGGAATGTCCGGCTTCGCACCTCCGCTGCATAGCTGGCTGCCGCCTGCGATATGACGCTGCGCAAGTCGGCATATTCCTTGACGAATTTCGGCACGCGGTCGACGGTCAGGCCGACCATATCGTCGATGACCAGGATCTGGCCGTCGCAGTCTCCGCTGGCGCCGATGCCGATGGTTGGAATGGAAATGTGCCGGGTGAGGTCGGCGGCGACGGTCTCGACGGTGCCTTCGATGACTACCGAAAACGCGCCGGCCTTCTCGACCGCGCTGGCGTCGCGATAAAGCGCCGCCACATTCTCCTCGGTACGGCCCTTGATCCTGTAGCCGCCGTCGCTTTCCACCGATTGCGGCTGCAAGCCGATATGTCCCATGACCGGAATGCCGGCAGCGACGATCGCCGCGATCTGCCGGGCAACGGTAACGCCGCCCTCCAGCTTGACGGCCTGACAACCGGTTTCGTTGACGATCCGCCGAGCCGAGGCGACGGCTTGGCACGGCGTTGCCTCATAGCTTCCGGCCGGCATGTCGACCACCACGCAGGCCCTGGCCGAACCCCGCATCACCGCTTGTCCATGGGCGATCATCATCTCCAGCGAAGCGCCCAGCGTGGTCTTGTGGCCATGGAGAACCATGGCGACGCTGTCGCCGACCAGAAGCAGGTCGACATGATCGTCGAGCAGGCGAGCGACGGGATAGGTGTAGGCGGTGAGGCAGACGACCGGCACGCCGCCCTTGCGCAGGCGAATGGAGCTGGCACTGATTCGCAGCTCAGGGTCGGATGAATCCGGGGCCATCTTTACCTCCCTCAACCGTCAATCTGACTGGATACCTGCATGGGACGCGCAGAGCTTTAGAAAGACGGGGCAGCCTTGGCAAGGGATGCTTCGACCGCCGCGAAAGGCTCGCCGGGTTTGCATCGGTTTTCTGACAGCCATTTGCGTGGCGCTTGCGGCAAAATCCTTGCCTTAGCGATGGCCTGACGCCATAAGCAGGAAACAGGCGCCGCCGCTGCCGCCGCGAGGGCTTGCCACGAGGATTTGGATGAAGACTTTCCTTCTGCAGTTTTTCACCTGGTGGAATAGCCAGACGCTGGGCACGCGCTTCCACACCTGGCGGCATGGCAAGAAAGTCGGGCAGGACGAGGCTGGCAACGTCTACTACGAGGGTGGTGTCGATTCGGAAGGCCGCACCCGCCGCTGGGTCATCTATCGAGACTATGCGGAAGCCTCGATGATTCCGCCCGGCTGGCATGGCTGGATGCATCACCGTGTCGATATCGCGCCGCCGAGCGACAATTACAAGCCACGCGACTGGCAGAAGCCGCATCAGCCGAACCTCACCGGAAGTGCCGCCGCCTATCGCCCCAAGGGCTCTGTGCTCACCAACCAGCACCGCCCGCAGGTAACGGGCGATTACGACGCCTGGACGCCGGGTTCGTAACCGCTCGTCGCGGCGGATCGGGTCCTTTATCGCCACACTTGGTGTTTAGCTGCTTGCCGATCTGACAGCAGCGACTAGACTTGGGC
>NZ_RZSX01000175.1:0-8919 GCF_004023105.1 Mesorhizobium sp. M5C.F.Ca.IN.020.32.2.1
GGAACTCGAACTGGCGGTCTCGCAATCGCAGCGCTTCCGCGGCGTCGCAACCATCGATTTCGCCAGTTCGCTGGCCCCCGACGAGATCGCCGCCCAGATGCGCAAGCTGGCGGCGAAATCCAGGGCGGTCGCGCTTGTCGGTCCGGACCATCCGACGCTGACGGCAGCCGTCGAGACCCTGAAGGCAAAGGGGCAACCCGTCTTCTCTCTGCTATCCGACTTTGCCGCCGGCATCCGCGAGGGCTATGTCGGCCTCGACAACCGCAAGGTCGGTCGTACCGCGGCCTGGATGATCGCCAGGGCGGCGAGGAAGCCTGGCAAGGTAGCACTTTTTGTCGGCAGCCATCGCTTCCATGGCCATGAGCTACGCGAGATCGGCTTCAGATCATTTTTCCGCGAGCATGCGCCGGAATTCACGGTGATGGAGACGCTGGTCAACCTGGAAGCCAACCAGGTGACCCATGATGCGATGATCGATCTTCTGGCGCGGTACCCGGATCTTGCCGGCTGCTACGTCGCCGGCGGCGGCATGGAAGGCGCGGTTTCCGCGCTCAGGGCAGCGAGGCCCGTAAATATGCCGGTGGTGGTTTGCAATGAGATAAACGCCGAGTCGCGCGCGGCGCTCGCCGACAACATCCTGACCATGGTGATTTCGACGCCGCTGGCAGCACTATGCCGCGAGCTTGTCGATCTGATGGCGCATGCCATCGAGGCAGGCGCTGCCAACGCGCCGGGCCAGACCTTCCTGCCCTTCGACATCTATCTGCCGGAAAACATCTAGATTCGGGCAAAACATCTAGGCTCAGCCAATGCATCCAGGTTCAGATCGGGCACCACGATGCATCGGCAATGATGTGAACCATCAGCCTGATGGATTCTTGCAGAAGATTTGCCGGCGCTCAGCCGCGTTGCCCGAAAATCCGCCATCCGATTTCGGAATCTCCTTGACGCCCGCAGGCGGAATGGAATAAATATTTCACCAGATAGGTATTTTGGTTCTTTCGTTCCGGAACATCTGTTTCAAGCAGAGGACTTGGCGTTCCAGCCAACGCGGAAATCGCCATCGGGAACGGAGATGGCAATCGGGAGAGATTCCCCTGGAGATCGGGGATTCCGGGTAGATCGGTGCAGCCGGACACCAATTCTGTGGAGGAGAGATAAAATGAAGAAACTGCTGTTGGGCGCCGCATTCTTGGCGCTGATGAGCTCGTCCGCCCTCGCTGCCAAAATCGGCGTGTCAATGGCGCTGTTCGACGACAATTTTCTCACCGTGCTGCGCAACGGCATGATCGAGCAGGCCAAGGGCATGGACGGCGTGGAGTTGCAGGTCGAGGACGCGCAGAACGACGTCGCCAAGCAGCTCGACCAGATCAAGAACTTTGTCGCCTCGGGCGTCGACGCGATCATCGTCAATCCGGTCGACACCTCGGCCACCCAGGCAATGTCGGACGCGGCCGCTGCGGCCAATGTTCCGCTGGTCTATGTCAACCGCGAGCCGGTCAATGTCGACACGCTGCCGGACAACCAGGCCTTCGTCGCCTCGAACGAGGTTGAGTCAGGCACTCTCGAGACCCAGGAAGTCTGCCGCCTGTTCAAGGAAGCCGGCAAGACCGAGGCCAATGTCTACGTGATCATGGGCGAGCTGTCGAACCAGGCCGCGGTGCAGCGCACCAAGGACATTGACGATGTGATCGCCACTCCGGAATGCAGCTTCATCAAGATCATCGACAAGCAGACGTCGAACTGGAAACGCGAGGAAGCGCAGAACCTGATGACCAACTGGCTGTCGACCGGCAAGCCGTTCGACGGTGTGATCGCCAACAATGACGAAAGCGCCATCGGTGCGATCCAGGCCATGAAGGCTGCCAACATCGATATGAAGTCGGTTGTCGTCGGCGGCGTGGACGCCACTCAGGACGCGCTTGCCGCGATGCAGGCGGGCGATCTCGACGTCACCGTATTCCAGGATGCGGCCGGCCAGGGTGCCGGGGCGCTGGACGCGGCGCTCAAGCTTTCCAAGGGCGAGGCGGTTGAACAGAAGGTCTACATCCCCTTCCAGCTGGTCACGCCGGCAAACATCGACAAGTTCCTGCAGAAGAACTGAGGCAGAGGACCCGTTTTTCGATAGGGAGCGGCGCGGCAGAGCATCGGACCGATTTGAGAATCCGATGTCGAAAAAACAAAAAAGCGCCTCTCCTCCTTTCCCTTATCGCCGAAACAGCCGGCGGGAGGGCGACTACGGCTGATGGAGGATCAAGATTTGGCACAGACAACCCATGGCGTCGGCGGACTCAGCTATGATGCGAAGAAGCGCACATGGCCTGCCGAATTCAACGTTTTCCTGGCGCTCATCATCCTCGTCGGCGCCTTCGAGCTGATAGGCCGCGTCTTTCTTGGCGACAGCTTCCTGTTCAACACCCGCGCCAATGTCGATACGATCTTCAACGAGGCGCGCCTGCAGATCATCATCCTGCAGGTATCGATCGTCGGCATCATCGCCATCGGTGTGACGCAAGTGATCATTTCCGGCGGCATCGATCTTTCCTCGGGTTCGGTCGTCGGCGCCACGGCGATGATCGCCATGAGCTTCGCCCAGGTGGCGACGGTCAACGGCAACCCTAACCCCAAGGCGATGTTCATCGAGCAGGGCTGGACTGACCTGCCGGTGATCGTGCCGGTGCTTGTCGCGATCGGCTGCGGCCTGCTGGCGGGCCTGATCAACGGAACGCTGGTCGCCTACACCCGCATTCCGCCGTTCATCGCCACGCTTGGCATGATGGTCACCGCGCGCGGCGTCGCCAAATGGTGGTCCAAGGGGCAGCCGATCTCGTTTCCCACCGAAGGTTTCGCCGCCATCGGCAAGGGGCTGATGCCGGTCATCATCTTCATATCGCTGGCGATTTTGTTCCAGCTGATCCTGTCATACACCAGGTACGGCAAGCACTGTTATGCCATCGGCTCCAACGAGGACGCCGCCCGCATGTCCGGCATAAATGTCCAGAACCACAAGATCCTCGTCTTCGTCATTGCCGGCATCCTCGCCTCGCTTGCTGCCGTGGTGCTGAGCTCCAAGAACCTCACCGCTCAGGCCGGCATGGGCGTGATGTACGAACTGGACGCGATCGCCATGGCGGTCATCGGCGGCGTCTCGCTGTCTGGCGGCCGCGGCTCGATCATCGGAACGGTGATCGGTGCGCTGATCTTCGGCGTCATCATCTCCGGCTTCACCTTCCTGCGCCTCGACGCCTACTACCAGGAGATGGTCAAGGGTGTGATCATCATCGGCGCAGTCGTTCTCGATCAGTGGCGCCAGCGCCTGCGGGCAATGAGGGCTTGATCATGTCAGACATCGTCCTGAAGACCGAAAACCTGACCAAATACTATGGCGGCGTGCATGCGCTCGAAGGCGCGAACTTCGAACTGCGCAAGGGCGAGCATGTCGCCATCATGGGCGACAACGGCGCCGGCAAATCGACCTTCGTGCGCCAGATCACGGCCGTCGAGCAGCGCACCAGCGGCAAGGTCTGGTTCGACGGCAAGGAAGTGAACTTCGCCGGCCCGATCGCCGCGCGCGAGGCGGGCATCGAAACGGTGTTCCAGAACCTTGCGCTCGCCGACGATCTCGACGTGCCGTCGAACCTGTTTCTCGGCCGCGAAAAGGTGCTTTTCAATCTCGGGCCGTTCTCGATCCTCGATCGCAAGTTCATGCGTAAGGCGACCGAGGCAGCGCTGATCCGCACGGCGGTCAAGATTCCCAACCTTTCCAACACCATCCGCCACATGTCGGGCGGCCAGCGCCAGTGCGTGGCAATCGCCAGAACCGCGACTTTTGCGTCCAAGCTCATCATCATGGACGAGCCGACGGCAGCACTTGGTGTGCAGGAGACGATGCAGGTCGAAAACATCATCCGCACGCTGAAAGCCAATGGCGAGCCGCTGATCCTGATCAGTCACAACATGCGCCAGGTGTTTGATCTGGTCGACCGCATCGTCGTCTTCCGACGCGGCCGCATCGTCGCCAATCTGCGCAAGCAGGACACCGACGGCAACGACGTTGTCTCTTACATCACCGGCGCCAAGACCGGGGAGGCAGAACTTGCGGCCTAAGGCGAATGCCGGCGCGGCGGGTCATCGGCCCGTCGCCGAGCAACCGCAATAAGAAAATCTACTGCGCCTTGCCGTGAACGGTGTATTAAAGACGCACTTCCATTTCGAACAATCCTCAAAGGAAATCCCATGTCTCTCCGCTTCGCTCTTCTCGGTGCAGGCCGCATCGGCAAGGTTCACGCCCGCGCCGTCGGCTCCAATCCGCAGGCTAAATTGGTCGCCGTGGCGGACGCCTTCGAGAAAGCAGCGACCGAACTGGCGGCGGCCTACGGCGCGGAAGTGCGCAGCATCGAGGCCATCGAAGAGGCCGGGGATATCGATGCGGTCATCATCTGCACGCCGACCGACACCCATGCCGATTTGATCGAGCGGTTCGCCAAAGCCGGCAAGGCGATCTTCTGCGAGAAGCCGATCGACCTTGACGCCGGCAGAGTGCAAGAATGCCTGGCCGTGGTCGACAAGGCCGGCGCCACTTTGATGGTCGGCTTCAACCGCCGCTTCGATCCGCATTTCGCCGCCGTGCGCAAGGCGATCGACGATGGCGCTATCGGCACCGTCGAGATGGTCACCATCACGTCGCGCGATCCCGGCCCGCCGCCGCTCGACTATATCGGCCGCTCGGGCGGCATCTTCCGCGACATGACCATCCATGATTTCGACATGGCGCGCTTCCTGCTCGGCGAGGAGCCGGTGGCGGTCAGCGCCCATGCCTCGGTGCTGGTCGACAGACAAATCGGCGAGGCCGGCGATTTCGACAGCGTCAGCGTCATCCTCGAAACCGCCTCCGGCAAGCAGTGCATTATCTCCAATTCGCGGCGCGCCACCTATGGCTACGACCAGCGCATCGAGGTGCATGGCTCGAAAGGCATGGTCGCGGCCGAGAACCAGCGGCCGGTGTCGATCGAACTGGCCAATGAGAAAGGCTATACGCGCCCGCCGCTGCACGACTTCTTCATGACCCGCTACCTCGAAGCCTATGCCAACGAGATCGCCGCCTTCATCGCGGCGGCGACATCAGGCAACAAGGCCGCACCGAGCGGCAAGGATGGGCTCGTCGCGCTGCGGCTGGCGGACGCGGCGCTAAAATCGGCCAGGGACGGCAAGACCGTCCGCCTCGACAAGACCATCTGAAGCAACACCAAGCACAGGAGCAAGGCGATGAACGGTTCCGCCGGTCGCAATTCCGAAACACGCGCCATCGTCACCGGCGGCGCGCAAGGCATCGGCTTCGCCGTCGCCGAGGCGCTGGCCGATGAGGGCTGCCGGGCGTTGGCGCTAATCGGACGCTCGCAGGAGAAGGGCGACAAGGCCGTCGCCACCCTCAAGAAGTCGGGCGTCGACGCGATTTTCATCAGCGCCGATGTCGCCCAAGTGGCCGACTGCAAGCGGGCCGTCGAAACGGCGATCGCTCATTTCGGCACCGTCAACGCGCTGGTCAACGCCGCCGCCACCTCGGCCCGCGGATCACTGGTCGAGACCTCCGAGGAAACATTCGACCAGATCTTCCAGACCAATGTGCGCGGCCCCTTCTTCCTGATGCAGGCTCTGGTGGCGCACCTGCTCGACCGCAAGGCGCCTGGCTCGATTGTCAACGTGCTGTCGATGTCGGCGCATTGCGGCCAGTCGTTCCTGACGCCCTATTCGTCGAGCAAGGGCGCTCTCATGACGCTGACCAAGAATGTCGCCAACGCCTATCGCAGCAATCGCATCCGCTGCAACGCGGTGCTGCCTGGCTGGATGGACACCGAGGGCGAGGACATCGTGCAGAAGAAATGGCACGCGGCACCCGACGACTGGCTGGAAAAGGCCGAGGCCGCGCAGCCGATGGGCCAGTTGGTGAAGCCGGACCAGCTTGCCCGGCTGATCAGCTATATGGTCAGCCCGCAGTCGGGCGTCATGACCGGATCGCTGGTCGATTACGACCAGAACGTTGCCGGAGCGGGCGCAGAGTAGCATCAGGGCGTGACAAGCGCCCCGGCTTCGGCTATAGGGCTGGCATGATCCACCTGACCGTCTCGTTCTGGTACTTTAGCTACGGCAGCTCGCTGGCGGCGGGAGGATTGCGCTCGATCTGAAGATTGCAGCATCAAAATCCGAACAGCCGCCAGACCTGGCGGCTTTTTTGTTTCAGCCGGCAGGTCTCCCAATCAGGAGCAGAAACCCGTGTTGACCACCACCGACGATCTTCGGGTCAAGGAAATAAGGGAATTGAGTACGCCGGACCAGGTGATGCGGGAGATACCGCGCACGCTGACGGCCACGCGGACCGTTACCGCGTCACGCAACGCGATCCACGCCGTGCTGGCCGGCGCCGATGATCGGCTGATCGTCGTCGTCGGCCCATGCTCGATCCACGATCCGGACGCTGCCGTAGACTATGCCAGCCGTCTGGCGACGCTTCGAGAGAGCCTGTCGGACCGGCTGGAGATCGTGATGCGCGTGTATTTCGAGAAGCCGCGCACTACGATCGGCTGGAAGGGCCTGATCAACGATCCCGACCTGGACGGCAGCTTCAATATCGACAAGGGACTGAGGCTGGCCCGCAACGTGCTCTCCGCCGTCAACAATCTCGGCCTCCCGGCGGCGACCGAATTCCTCGATATGGCCACTCCGCAATATATTGCCGACCTCGTTGCCTGGGGCGCGATCGGCGCGCGCACGACAGAGAGCCAGATCCATCGGGAACTCGCATCCGGCCTGTCCTGCCCTGTCGGCTTCAAGAACGGCACCGACGGCAATTTGCGGATCGCCGCCGAGGCGGTGAAATCCGCCGCCCAGCCGCATCATTTCATGGCGGTGACGAAGGGCGGGCGCAGCGCCATCGCGACGACCACCGGCAACGAGGACTGCCACGTCATCCTGCGCGGCGGCATTGTGCCGAACTATGACGCAACGAGCATAGCTGCCGCCTGCGCGGAGCTCGGTCGGGTCGGGGTAGCACCTCGGCTGATGATCGATGTCAGCCACGCCAACAGCAACAAGAAGCCTGGGAACCAGCCGACGGTGGCGGCTGACGTGGCGGGCCAGGTCGCAGCAGGCGACGCGCGCATCATCGGCGTCATGATCGAGAGCAACCTCGTCGCCGGCCGGCAGGAGGTCATGCCCAACAAGCCGCTGGTCTATGGCCAGAGCATCACCGATGGCTGCATCGACTGGGCAACCACCGAGACGGTGCTGCACGGCCTTGCCGACGCCGTCGAGCGGCGCCGGTCAGCGCGACGCGCAATGATATCGAGCCGTCCGGGAGCCGCCTGACGCGCTCCTCTTGTGGCAAGGGTGCTGAAACACGGCAGCGCGGCGTTCCCCGGCGGATCACGCCGCGCTGAGTCCTTCCCAGACAGTGAACACCGAGACGGCGAACAGCAACAGCCCAGCCGCCCGGCCGGCAAGAACGGTCGTCTGCGGATTGGCGACCAGCAGGTTACGGCTGCGGCCGGCGGTGATCGCAAGCCCGCCATAGATGGCGGCCTGGGTGAGGACCGTCAGCAACCCCATGACGGTTGCCTGCATCCAGATCGGACCGTAGGCGGGCTTCAAGAACTGCGGATAGACGGCAAGGACGAAAAGATAGGCCTTCGGATTGATCAGGCAGGTCACTAGCCCTTGGCGAAACGCCTTCCAGGCAGTGCGGCTGCCGGCGGGCGCGTTATCGCCGACGATGATGGAGCTGCGCATCAGAGTAATGCCGATGAAGGCCATATAGGCGGCGCCGGCGATCAGGAGTGGCTTGAACAGGATCGGCACGAAATGCATCAGCAGGCCGACGCCGACCGCGCCGTTCAGCGTATGCACCATGCCGCCCAGCATGATGCCGCCGGTCGCCGCCAATCCTCTGTCGCGTCCGCCGGTCAGCGCATTGGCAAGCACGAACAGCATGTCCATGCCCGGCACGGCGATAATGCCGAACAGGAGAATGAAGAACAGCCAGAGGTTTTCCGTGTAGCTCATGTCAGTTGCCTGCCGTCTGGCGCCGCAAAGCCGCAGCGGAACCTGTTGATTTTCAAACCGATAGGCCGCCCTATAGGTGATCCCAACTGACGGGGTATTGTCAGTTGCCTTCGAGGTTGAGTGAATTGCGCAAGGCGTCGCGTCTGTTCGAGATCATCCAGATCCTACGGCTAGCCAGAAAGCCGGTGACCGCGGCAATGATTGCCGAGCGTCTGGAAGTGACGATGCGCTCGGTCTATCGCGATATTGCCGCTTTGCAGGCGATGCGTGTGCCGATCCAAGGCGGCCGCGGCATTGGCTATATCCTGCGCCCCGGCTTCGACCTGCCGCCGCTGATGTTTTCGATCGAGGAGATGGAGGCGATCGTGTTGTCGCTGGCGTTGCTGGAGCGCACCGGCGACAGCGAGCTGAAGCAGGCGGCCAAGCGCGTCAGCGCCAAGATCGCCGGCGCGGTGCCGCCGCCTTTGCGCCAGACGCTCGATGCCAACGCCCTGCATGCCTGGGGATTCGCAGCACCTTCGGCCTCGGCGGTCGATCTGGCGCTGGTTCGCCGCGCCATCCGCGACGAGGAAAAGCTCGACCTCTCCTATTGCGATGAAGCGGGCCGGGCGACCGAACGCATCATCCGCCCGATCGCCCTCATCTACTATGCCGAAACCGCCAACATCGTCGCATGGTGCGAGCTCCGCCAGGCCATCCGCAATTTCCGCAGCGACCGCATCGATGACTGCCAGCCGACAGGCCTATGGTTCAAGGGCGAAGGCGATGATCTGCGGCAGCTCTGGGTGGACGGGTGGGAGATCAACGCCACAACCGCCGGCAACTGATGCGTCGCCGGCTTCCAGGTTGAGCTATCTAACATCT
>NZ_RZSX01000176.1:0-8906 GCF_004023105.1 Mesorhizobium sp. M5C.F.Ca.IN.020.32.2.1
ATCCACCGCAGACCCGCGCCGCCTTCCAGCCATGGCTGGACAAGGCCGAAGCCAGCGAGGACCCGCTCTTCTTCGCGGTCATCGACAAGGCCAGCGGCAAGGTCGCCGGACGCCAGACGCTGATGCGCATCGATCCGGCCTATGGCGTGATCGAGATCGGCAACATCTATTGGGGGCCGCTGATCTCGCGCAAGCCGGCGGCGACGGAAGCGCAGTTTCTGTTCATGAAATACATCTTCGACGAGCTTGGCTATCGCCGCTACGAATGGAAATGCAACAACCGCAACGAGCCGTCGAAGCGCGCGGCGGAACGTTTCGGCTTCAAGTTCGAGGGCATTTTCCGCCAGCATCTTGTGGTCAAGGGCGAAAACCGCGATACCGCGTGGTACTCGATCATCGACAAGGAGTGGCCGGCACTACGCAGAGCCTATGAGGCATGGCTCGATCCGGCCAATTTCGATGGCGACGGCCGCCAGAAGCGACGGCTCGAGGATTTCCGCGCCGAGTTCGGCGCCTGACCATGATCCCGAAAAGTGGAAGCCGGGTTTCGGGCAAGATCATGGTCAAACAAGAAGGACCATGATCCCGAAAAGTGGAAGCCGGTTTTTGCTGCGCTGACCTTCGGTTCGGGCAAGATCATGGTCAAACAGGAAGATAAAGCCTCCATCCCGATTCTGCCGGGATGGATCAGGCTCTAACAGGAGTTCGCAGATGGCGCACACCCATGACCATGGTTCGCACGGGCATGACCACAGCCACGGCGCGGGTCCTGTGCACGGCTCGACCGACAAGAAACGGGTGCTGATCGCAGCCTGCCTGACCGCCGGCTTCATGGTCGTGGAAGCGCTCGGCGGTCTCTTCACCGGATCACTGGCGCTGCTGGCGGATGCCGGCCACATGCTCGCCGATTGTATCGCGCTCGGCCTTGCCTGGTATGCTTTTCATCTGGCCGGCCGGCCGGCCACCGTTCGCCTCACCTATGGTTTCGGCCGGGTCAAAACGCTGGTGGCCTATACCAACGGCATCGCCATCTTCGCCATTGCGCTGTGGATCATCTATGAGGCTTGGGAACGCCTGCTGACACCTGCGCCCGTGCTCGGCGGGCCGATGCTGGTCGTCGCGATCGCCGGTCTGCTGGTCAATATCGGCTCCTTCTTCGTGCTGCATGGCGGCGACCGCGACAGCCTGAACATGCGCGGTGCCATCCTGCACGTGCTCGGCGACCTGCTTGGCTCGGCGGCGGCGATCATAGCTGCGCTGATCATCCTGGCAACGGGCTGGACGCCTATCGATCCGATCCTGTCCGTCCTTGTCTCGCTGCTGATCCTGTCCACGGCCTGGTCGCTGATGCGCGAAGCAGCCCATGTCCTGCTCGAGGGCGTGCCGGCGAGCCTCGATCGCGACCTGATCGCAAGGGACATAGAGGGGACGGTCAAGGGCGTGCGCGAGGTGCATCACATGCATGTCTGGTCGCTCGACGGGTCGAGCAACATGGCGACCTTGCATGCCTGCCTCAACGATGGCGTTGATGCTCACAAAGCGGTCAGCGCCATCAAGAAGCGGCTTGCCGCCGAGCATGGCATTGCCCACGCCACCGTAGAACCGGAATTCGGCCATTGCGCCGACAGCCACGACAGCCACGATGGACACGATGGGCACGATGGGCACGATGGCGAGCACGACCATGCGCACGATGCGGCTCCGCATCATGGCCACTGTCACTGACACCGGGAGTTACATAGCATTGGTAACGAACTTGATGAATTCCCGCCGCGTCAGGGCCACGTGATGGATCGCGACACGCGCAACGCGGCGATAGGCGCCCTCTGGGTGCTGCTGCTGTTCGGCATCGCCGCCTACTATTTGCCAACCGTGATGCTGGCGGTCGGCCGAGTCTCGACCATTCTTGCCGCTGTTATTGCCGCTGTCTTCATGGTGGCCATTTTCGTCGTGTTTTGGCTGCGTGGCCGCAGCCAGCGCAAAAAGGATCATTGATATGCGTATTTTGATTACCGGCGCGGCAGGCATGGTCGGCCGCAAGCTCATCGCCCGGCTGGCGAAGGACGGAACGCTCAGCGGCCGGAGGATCGCCGCGCTCGACCTTCACGATATTGTGCCGCCGCAGGCGCCGGCACTGGAAGGCGTCGGTGTCACTATCCATACAGGCGATCTCGCCGCGGCGAGCGGGAGGGAACGGCTGGTCGCGTCGCGCCCCGACGTGATCTTCCATCTCGCCGGCGTCGTGTCGGGCGAGGCGGAAGCCAATTTCGATCTCGGTTATCGCGTCAATCTCGACGGCACACGGGCGCTGTTCGATGCCATAAGGCTGGCGGGGTTTGCGCCACGCGTCGTCTTCACCTCGTCGATCGCCGTGTTCGGCGCACCGTTCCCGGACATCATCCCCGACGAATTCCACCCGACGCCATTGACCTCCTACGGCACGCAGAAGCTGATGGGCGAAGCATTGCTCGCCGATTATACGCGGCGCGGCTTCTTCGACGGCATCGGTATCAGGCTGCCGACCATCTGCGTCAGGCCCGGCAAGCCCAACAAGGCCGCGTCAGGCTTCTTCTCCGGCATCATCCGCGAGCCGTTGAGCGGCCAGGAAGCGATATTGCCGGTGCCGCGCTCTGTCGTGCATACCCACGCCAGCCCGCGCTCCGCGGTGAATTTTTTGATCCACGCAGCAGGGATCGACGGCAGCGCCGTCGGGCCACGCCGCAATCTGACGATGCCCGGTGTCGCCGTCACGGTCGGCGAGCAGATCGAGGCCTTGGAACGCATTGCCGGCGCCGAGGCGGTGAAACTGATCCGCGAGGAGCCCGACGATACGATCTGGGCGATCGTCAAGGGCTGGCCGACACGGTTCGAAGCGCGGCGGTCGAGGGAGCTTGGCTTTGCCGCCGAAACCAGCTTCGACGATATCATCCGGGTCCACATCGAGGACGAGCTGGACGGCAAAATTGCCGGTTAGCTAACGCGCGTTCGATCGGACGGGCGAAGGCGTCATCCGCCAGCGGTCAGGCTGGCCGAAAGCAGCAGCAGCCCGAACAGGAAAACGAAGGCTGCGCCGCCGATCTCGACGATCGAATGTATGCGGTTGCCCATGCGGCCGTCACCGGCGAAATAGACCGCGCAGTTCTTGGCGGTCACCGCCAGCGTCGCCAAGATCGAGACCGTGATCGCGGTGCCGAGCGCCATCGCCAGCACCGACAGGATGCCGCCGACCCACAACCCGTTGAGCATCGCAAAGCTCAGCACGATCAGCGCGCCCGAGCAGGGCCGGATACCGACCGCAGCCACCGCCGACCAGGCGGTGCGCCAGTCGAAGCGGTCGCCGGAAAGCAGCGTCGGGTCGGGCGCGTGTGAATGCCCGCACGTCTCGCAGACTTCGCCCCCCGCATCGTGATGGTGATCGTGCCCGCCATGGTCATGATGATGGTCGCGTGCGCCGTGATGATGGTCGTGGCCGTCATGGCCATGTGGGTGAAGCGCATGCACTGAATGCGTATGTGAGTGGCCTGCATGTGAGTGGCCTGCATGTGAGTGGCCGGCATGGGCCGCTGACAGGCTGTAGGGAGGGTTGGCGCCGAACAGGCGAAGGATAGCGGGGCCGGCCTTGCGCCACAAAAGCCAGGCGCCGAACAGGGTGACGAAGACAAAGCTCGTGATTTCGAGGAACCATGCCGCATCGGTCATCGATATGGTGGTGCCGCGCAGGACGAAGTAGGCGAGCATCATCACGAGGATCGCCGTCAGCGCCTGCAGCAGGGCCGAGACAAAGGACAGCATGATGCCGCGCTTGAGCGCGACTTCGTTCGCGACCATGTAGGACGAGATCACCGCCTTGCCGTGCCCGGGGCCGGCAGCATGGAAAACGCCATAGGCGAAGGACAGGCCGATAAGCAGCCACAGCTTGTTGCCGTCCTCGCGCATCGCCTTCATTGCGCCGGCGAGCGCGCGGTAGAATTCCTGCTGGCGCAGGTTGATCCACATCAGGATGTGGGCGAATGGGCCGGTGGTGGGAGCCATCCCGTCATTGGTGCCGATGCCGAGCGAGCTCTGGGCGTGGGCGGCGCCGAGGAAGTGCGTCGTCACAAGGGCGACGGCCAAAAGGCCGAAGGCCAAACGCAGGGACGGTTTCGTCACCGGATTATCCTTCTGGCTGACAGTTCAGTTCAAGCTTGGTCGCGAAGATCTTGCTCATATCGGTGCCTGTCGGATCGTTGAAGAAGGCGTCCGTCAGGGTCTTCTGGTTCTCGGCGAGCGCCTCGTCGGGGTTCGGACGAACGACTTTGCTCGCGCATGTCGACGGCATGCCATCGACTTGCAGATTGGCATCCTCGGTGAAATCGATCGCCGTGTAGAAGGTCGGGTCGTAGACGCCGATATCGATCTTGCCGGCCAACTTCATCGGTGCCTTCGGTTCGGATTCGAACAGGATGATGAGTTGATCGTTCTCGAAATTGGCCATCAGCTGCGGCGGCGGGTTCATCGCCTCGTCCTTGCCGTCGACGGTGACGAGCTGGAAGTAATTGAACTCCGCCAGCGAAGCATGGACGGTGTCGGCGACTTCCTTCAACTCCTTGTCGTCGAGCTTCAGGTCGGAATTCTTGTCGAATTCCATCATAACCGTACTCGAAAACAAATCGTCGAAGCGCCAGAGATGGCGCAAAGCCTTCACAGTTTGGTGATCCGGACTGAGGACCACTTCGAGGCGAGCCTCGGCGAAGACGTGCGGATGCACCTCGGCTGGCCCGACCGTGGCAAATGTCGCCGCTATGGCCGAAGCCATGATGATTGCTTGCCGTTTCAGGTGCATTCTCGGTCGCGATTCCATCAGCTTGGGTAAAATATCGAGAGTTACCAGAAAGGGGGCGAAAATGGGACCGCAAGGCGGCTGAAAGCTCATGCGTTGTCAATCGTCTTGAACCACTGCACCAGGAAATCGACAAAGACGCGAACCTTCGCAGGCAAATAGCGCCGGTGTGGATAGACGGCGAAGATGCCGCCACCCGGTAGGATGCGGTCATCCAGCGCGGCCACCAGCCGGCCACTTTCTATGTCGGGCGCGGCGATGAAATCCGGCAGGATGGAAAATCCCAATCCCGCCACGGCGGCGGCCCTTGCCGCCATCGGACTGTTGACCTCGATCGGACCGGAGACCGAAACGGTTACCGTATCGCCGCTGTCGCCCTTGAACGGCCAGTTGGTCAGCCAGCGGCCATTGGTGTCGATGATGCAGGGCACGCGGCCAAGGTCCTGCGGGCGCACCGGCATGCCGTGCTTGGCGATCAGTTCGGGAGATGCGCAGAGCCGCACCGAAAACGGCGCCAGGCGCCTCGCGATCAGCGAGGAGTTTTCCAGCCGCGAAATGCGCACGGCGAGATCGAAACCTTCCTCAACCAGATCGACGAAGCGGTCGTCGAGATGAATGTCGAGCACGATGTCGGGATGCTGCTTGGCGAAGTCGATCAGCGACTGGCCGATCGGTGCGTCAGCAAAAGTGCGCGGCGCCGACAGCTTGATCCTGCCGCGAACGTCGCCGGAGGATTCACGCACCGCATCGGCCAGGCTGTCGACCTCGCGAACGATTTCCGAGGCGCGGCGGTAATAAGTGTGGCCGGCCTCGGTCAGCGAGAACTGCCTGGTGGTGCGGTTGAGCAGCAACGCGCCGAGCTCGTCCTCCAGCTCGCGCACATATTTCGATAGCAGCGCCTTGGAGCGGCCGATCTTGCGCGCCGCTGCCGAAAAACCTTCGGCCTCGACCACGTCAATAAAGGCGCGCATGCGGGTCAGCGTGTCCATGTCATGCGCTCCCTTGGTGAGCTAAAAGGATACGCGCGGCAAGCGTCAGCAGCTGCCGGTCGCTGTTCTCAGGTCCAAGCAGCGAGAGGCCGAATGGCGCGCCGTCGGTCTTGCCCAGCGGCAGGGTGATCTGCGGAAAGCCGGACAAGCCGGAAAGGCACAGCAGCCTTAGCGCGCGCTCGCGATAGGTCTGCAATTCGTCGAATGAGGCGGACTTGAGCGGGGCGGCACCTGGAGCGGTCGGCAGCACAAGAACACCGTCTTCGCCAAGCAGGTCGGCAAGTTCAATACGAAACGAAACGCGACGTTCCGTTTCGCGTCGTGCGGTTGCGAGGTCGATGGTCGCGCCATGCTCGAAACGCTCCTTGACGCCGGGGCCGAGCATCCGGTCACCCTGCGAGATCCAGGCACCATGATTTTGCCAGGCCTCGTACCCCTGCAGCTTGCGGAAGCACCAATAGAGATCATCGGTGGAATGCGACAGCGGGGCAACGGTGCGCGGCGCGCCCAGCACCGAAGCGACAGTGCGGACCATGGCGCGATATTCGTCGGCCTGCTGCGGGCCGAGCACGAGGCGGTCCAGCGCGTCGAGGCCGAGGGCGCGTGCCAAGTCGTGGCGTTGCCGATCGTCGTCGAGCAGCACCGTGCCGACCTTTTCGTAGGTGGCCATGTCCCTGGCGAACCAGCCGAACGTGTCCAGTGAAGGGGCCAGCGGCATGGCGCCTTCAAGCGAAATGCGGCCATGCGTGGTCCTCAGGCCGATCAAGCCGCAAAAGCTTGCCGGCGCGCGGATCGAGCCACCGGTGTCGGATCCGATGGCAATCTCGGCCAGCCCGCCGGCAACCGCGGCGGCGGAACCGGAGGATGAGCCGCCGGTGACGCGGTCCGGCGCTGCCGGATTGACCGGCGACGGAAAATGCGCGTTCAGCCCCATCAGGGAGAAGGCCAACTCGTCGGTCTGCGTCTTGCCGACAAAGCGCGCGCCCGAATCAAGCAGCGCCTGGACGGCCGACGCTGTCGCCGAGGCGGGTGAAGCCTCCCGGTGTTTCTGCGGATTGCCGCAGCCGGTGCGGTAGCCGGCGACGTCGTAAATATCCTTGACGGCCAGCCGCAGGCCGGCAAGCGGGCCGGATTGCGCATTGGACACGGGGATATTGCTAAGGTCGAGAAAAGCGTTCAGAGGGCCGCAAGTGCCTGCCATGCGTTCGATATCCGGATACTGTTGTTGCAACATTGTTCGGCGCCAGGAATTTTACAACCTGGCGTACGATTTTTATTGATTGTGAAATCCTTCGACCTTATATCGCGCTTGCCCAAAGTCGCACGTGCCTGTGGGTGTCCGCCGATCCTCAAAATGGTGAGGGATATCGGTAAGGTAACTGGAGCTAACCCCTCCAGTCGGTTTAGCGGCCAACCGCCAGACCGAGGACACCTTGAAGCAACGACGGTGCGGGCCTTTCTGGTGTTCTGCCGGTCGTCCAAAGACCGGGGTTACTGAAGAGGCACACCTTCATTGCCGGCAGTGCGGACGGGTCTCCCATCCAAGCCAAGGCAGACAAAGCGAACCTAGGCCGGGCAAGGCCAAGGTTCACCGCCGCGAGACGGCGTTCATGGTTCCGGGGTCTCCACCGGCTGGTTCCATGATTTGACGTCCCGCCTTTGTCCACCGCGTGTTCGCGAGGTCGATGACCCGCGTCCCGCAGCCTTTGTGCGCGCCGAAAGGCGCTGATGGAGAGACCCCGATGGCTACCCAGCGCATCCTTGACTTCCTCGCCACCCGACGTCCGAACGGCCCTTGCCTCGTCGTCGATCTCGATGTCGTGCGCGACAATTTTCGCGCCTTCGAGAAGGCGCTTCCCGATTCGAAAATCTACTATGCGGTGAAAGCAAACCCGGCGCCGGAAATTCTGCGCCTCCTTGCTGCGATGGGCTCGTCCTTCGACACCGCTTCCGTTGCCGAAGTCGAGATGGCGATGGACGCCGGTGCGCCGGCGGACCGCATCTCCTTCGGCAACACCATCAAGAAGGAGCGCGACATCCAGCGCGCCTATCAGCTCGGCATCCGGCTGTTCGCGGTGGACTGCGTCGAGGAGGTCGAGAAGATCGCCCGCGTTGCACCCGGCGCCCGTGTGTTCTGCCGCGTGCTGACCGACGGCGAAGGCGCCGAATGGCCGCTGTCGCGCAAGTTCGGCTGCGTGCCGGCGATGGCGGTCGACGTGCTGCGCCATGCCAGGACGCTCGGCCTCGACGCCTATGGCGTGTCGTTCCATGTCGGCTCGCAGCAGACCGATCTGACCGCCTGGGACCGCGCGCTCGGCGACGCCAAAAAGGTTTTCGTCACGCTTGCCGAGGAAGGCATCGTTCTGAAGATGGTCAATATGGGCGGCGGTTTTCCGACCCGTTACCTCAGGGATGTGCCGGTGGCGCAGGCCTATGGCCAAGCGATCTTCTCGGCGCTGCGCAAGCATTTCGGCAACGCGATTCCCGAGACGATCATCGAACCGGGCCGCGGCATGGTTGGCAATGCCGGCGTCATCAAGTCGGAAGTCGTGCTGATCTCGAAGAAGGCCGACAATGACAATGTGCGCTGGGTGTTCCTCGACATCGGCAAGTTCGGCGGTCTCGCCGAGACGATGGACGAGGCGATCCGCTACCCAATCGTGACCGCGCATGACGGCACCGAGACCGCACCCTGCGTGCTCGCCGGCCCGACCTGCGATTCGGCCGACGTGATGTACGAGAAGACGCCGTATCCGCTGCCCCTGTCGCTGACCATCGGCGACGAGGTGCTGATCGAGGGCACCGGCGCCTACACGACGACCTACGCCTCGGTCGCCTTCAACGGCTTCGAGCCTCTCCGATCCTACGTGATCTGACGGCTTCGGCCCTCAGATCACCCGGTGCGGGCGACGAGATCGCCCGCTTCGGTTCGCCTGTGGAACAATCCGCTCGTGAAGGATCGCGGAAATGGAAATTGTGGATTTCATTGTTGAAGGCGCTTTCGGCCGGCAAATCTCCCCCCTAGAGGGGGAGATGGCTGCAAAGCGGCCAGAGCGGGTCGGCTCAGCTGTCGCGACCTCTCTTGGACTGCGTGGGGC
>NZ_RZSX01000177.1:0-8861 GCF_004023105.1 Mesorhizobium sp. M5C.F.Ca.IN.020.32.2.1
AGACAAGGTCGCTCTGATCGTCGGCAGTGCGCGCGGCATCGGTAAGGGCATCGCACAGCGCTTTGCCGAAGAGGGCGCGAAGCTGGTCCTGGCCGATACCGAGGTCGAGGCCGGGCAAGCGGCCGCGGACGAGTTCGGCGCTGTCTTCATCCGCACCGACATCTCGCAGCTGGTCGATGCGGAGGCCGCCGTTGCGCTGGCGCTCGACCATCACGGCCGTCTCGACATCATGGTCCAGAATGCCGGCATTTATCCCTGGCAGTTGCTGGAGAACACCAGTCCGGAGGACTGGGACCGCGTCATGGCGGTCAATTTGCGCGGCACCTTCAATGCCGCCCGTGCCGCACTCGTTCCGATGAAGGCACAGCACTTTGGCCGCATGCTGTTCACCTCCTCCATCACCGGCCCGCACGTCACCAGCCCTGGTCACGGCCACTATTCGGCGACCAAGGCCGGCATCAACGGCCTGATCCGTTCGGCCGCTCTCGAATTCTCGGGCTATGGCATCACCGTCAACGGCGTCGAGCCCGGCAATATCCTCACCGAAGCAATCAAGCTGCATCGTGGCGCCGCCTATATAAAGAACATGGAGGACTCCATACCGCTCGGCCGCCTCGGCAGCCCGCGCGACGTCGCCAATGCTTTCCTGTTCCTGGCCTCCGACGACGCCAGCTACATCACCGGCACGACTATAATCGTCGACGGCGGGCAGCTGCTGCCCGAAGGCAAGGATTTCCGGCTCCTTCCGCCATGATCCTCGATTTCGGCGCCGGTTTTTTCCTGCACCGGGCGGCAGATCATGCAGCACTTGCCATGGTTCGTCTCAAGAACGGCGGCGCGGGCAAGGATCGTAGCCAAGCGACCTGGCTTCGCGCCGGAAGCTGCAGGCTGAGACCTCGCCAGACGTGCCGCGGCGCCGAGGAAACAAGGCGTGAGTCGCGTCGATAAAACTCGATTCGCTATCAATACTTTAACATCGGTTTACCCGAAGTTGGTAACAGCAACGACGCTCGTTTTCATAATCAAGCAAAGGGCCTACCTTGCCGCAGCATTTCAGCTCTCCTTTCGGCCATCGGAGCGATTGCAACTGGGCGAGATCGCACCGCCATGAACACCTGACGGTCGCCGCGATGGCCGATGGGAAGCCTGGCGTCGCCATGGTCCGGACACGCGGTGGACGGGACTCCGGTGGCGGGAGCCGGGCTTGAGCGTCATTCGCGCCCTGGAAGGTGCCGATCTTCCGGCAGTCGCAGGCATGTTTCAACGCGTGCTGCGCAAAGAGCGGACCGAAGCGCCGGCCTCGCTCATCGAATATATGAGACGGTTTTATCTGGAGGCGCCCGGTTGCGGAGGCGATCTCCGGTCGCTAGTCCATGTCAACGACGCCGGCTGCGTCTCCGGGTTTGTCGGCGTTCACGCATTGCCGATGCAGTTCAACGGCCGGCAATTACACGCCGCCATTTGCAGCTCGCTCATGGTCGAGGATCATGAGCGCGATCCGATGGCCGGAGCCCGGTTGTTAAAAGCTTACCTGGATGGTCCGCAGGACATCTCTTTCAGCGAGACGGCCAACGACATCTCCGCAAGGTTGTGGACACGGCTGCGTGGCGTGGTCCTGCCGCAATACAGTCTCGACTGGGTACGCGTGATGCGGCCGTCGAGCTTTGTGCTCAGCCTTTCCGCCAGTCGCTTGAAGCTTGCCCGAATGCTCAATCCGTTTGCGCATGCCATCGACCGATTCTATTGCAGGCGAATGAGGTCCAGCGAACGACGCTGGTCCGGTGTGGCGCCGGACGGGGCAGGCCATGGCGCCCTCCGGACGTCGGAAATCGACAGCGGCACATTTGCCAAGCTCGTCGAACCGTTGACCGCCCAGTTCGTCCTGCGCCCGGAGTGGGCGGAAGGCCAGCTCGATCACATCCTGGCCGATGCGGCACAAAAGCCGGAAATGGGCGAGCTTGTCTTCGTTTCCGTGACATCGCCAGTCGGCACCAATGTCGGCGCATTCGCCTATCACGCACGGAAAGATGAAATCGGTCGCGTGCTGCAGATCCTCGCCCTTCCCGGCCAGGCGGGTTCGGTGATCGACTGCCTGATCGATCATGCCGCCGTACGCGGCGTCAGCGGCCTGCGCGGACGGATTCAACCCGCACTTCTAGAAGCAATGCTTGGGCGGCGCATAGCTTTCCTAACTGTTGCCTCGACCGTGGTGCATTCACGCGATCCAGAGCTTTTGGATGCCATGAAGAACTCGCAAGCTTTCCTGAACGGGCTTGCGGGTGAGCAGTGGAGCCGGCTGATCGGCGGCCGCTTCACCTGAAGTGCGGTTTAGGACATGGCCCGATTCGAAGCAGGTCAGGTACCGACTTCCTCGACCTCATCAACGAGTTGCGGGCGCAGGTGCAGATAGCGCGTGGCTTTTCGCTTGGCGGTGATATCGGCCCAGACGCGTTCCACTTGTGAGGCGTCTAGTCCCGCCGCCTGGCCGACCACTTCGGCCGCTACGCCTTTGTTGAGGCCGAAAAGGCAAATATCCATCCGATCATAGGGAAGCGAGAAGTAGAACTCCTCCTGCGTCTGCGCCAGCGAGTAGGTATCGGTGGTCGGCGGCCGTTTGCGGATTTCCTCTGGAACGCCGAGATAGGCCGCCAGCGCATAGACCTGCGTTTTATAGAGATGTGCGATCGGCTTGACGTCAGCCGCGCCGTCACCGTTCTTGACGAAGAAACCCTGATCGTATTCCAGCCGGTTCGGCGTTCCAAGAACGGCGAAGTTCAAGCGATCGGCATGATAATATTCGATCTGTTTACGAGTGCGCTGTTTCATGTTGGTGGCGGCGACGACACCGAGATAGACCGGCAGCGGCATTCTTATTTTCGTCTGCTTGCCCTTGGGATCCTGCACCACCAGCGACGAAATATTGTAGCCTTCGCCCTCAAGCGCGTTCGCGATCACGATCTTCGAGGCCCAGCCTTCGCCATATTCCGGGACCAGTTCGCGGATGAAGGCGTCGCGACGCTCATAGCAGCCCATGGCGCGCAGAGCCGGCCCGATATCCTCCACAATGGCCTCGACACCGAAATTGTCGGCGACAAGGCGGCCGAGCCGCAGACTTTCCGGATCGGAATCGTTTTCCGGCATGAACAGACACAATACATTCTGAGGCCCGACGGCTCGCGCGGCCAACGCCACCGAAACGCTTGAATCGATCCCACCCGAAAGACCGAGCGTGAGACCCCGCTTGCGAATACCACGCAACTGCTGGCGCAAAGCGGTGACGATCCTGTCCGTTTCGGCGGCGGGGTCGATCGCCAGGGCCTGCGCCAGAATGGTCTGGGCGTCGTCGCTGGGGCGAACACTCATTGCGCGACCTCCATCATCTCTGCAGCAAGCCGGCGGCTGACCTTGCCCGTATCCGTTTTTGGTAATTCCGAGCGGAACTCGATGACCTTGGGGACCATGAAATCCTCAAGATGACGTGCGCAGTGGCGCATGACATCCTTTTCGCTTAGCTTCGGGTCCGAGCGTATCACGAGTGCGCCGATCGCATGCCCAAGCATCGGATCCGGCACGCCGACGACAACGGCCTCCGCGATGCCCGGATGGGCGTGAAGCACGGCCTCCACCTCCTTCGGGGCCACCTTCTCCCCCCGCGTCTTTATGATGTCGTCCTTGCGCCCGACGAAATAGAGAAAGCCATCCTCATCGGTCCTGAACAGATCGCCGGTATAGAGAACCTTCTCCCAAGGGTTTGGGCCAGGCCGCAGGGCCCGTTCGGTTGCTGCTTCGTTGCGCCAGTAACCCTGCATGACGTGCGGTCCGCGAATGACCAGTTCACCCGCTACGCCTGGCGGCACGCGTTGCCCCTGGTCGTCGACGACAAAGGCTTCGGTGTTCGGGATGGCTATGCCGACCGACCCCGGCCGGCGATCGAGCTCCTCGGGCGGCAGGTAGGTGCAGCGCTTGCATTCCGTCAGGCCATACATCGAATAGAGGCTGACACCGGGAAAAAGGAAACGCAGACGTTCTATGTGCGCCTGCGGCAAGGCCGCTGCCGTATTCGAAATATAGCGAAGGCTGGGCAGGAAGCTTGGCGTCAGGTCACGCATCTGCAGGACCATCGCCGCCATAGTTGGCACGAGCGGAAGACCGGTGACGCCCTCCTCGCGGATACGTTCAAAGACTGCTTGAGGAAAAGCGAAGGACTTTTCGAGCACCAGCGTGGCGCCGAGCCTGACGGCCATCAGCAACTGATAGAGGCCATAGTCGAAGGCAAGGGGAAGAACATTCAAAATGATGTCGTCTGGCGAGTTGCGCAGATAGGTGGTGATCGAGTCCGCGGCCGCGTCGCAATTGCGGTGCGTCATCATCACGCCCTTGGGCCGGCCCGTTGAGCCTGAGGTGTAGATGAGCATAGCCAGATCGACGTCGATGCCGCCGTGGTCGATCTCACTGGCTTCGAGCGTCAGGCAGTCCGCTAGGGATGCAGCCCCTGCCGGGCATTGGCCATCGGTACCAGCGGTGGAAGCCACGAAGATGCCGGTCTCGCCGCTCGATCCGCACGCCTCAGCGACCACGGGCATCAGTTTTGCCTGCGTGAGGATCGCGGCAGCGTCGCAATCGGCGATGATGTAGGCAAGCTTTTCAGCCTTGGTGGATGAGTTGATCGGACTGAACGTCGCTCCTGCCTTGAGGACGGCGAAAATCGAAACCGCGGCCTCCCAGCAATTGTCCATGAAGATCAGGACCCGGTCGTTGCGCCTGACGCCATTCACAAAAAGGGCGGCGGCCAGGCGGCTCGAAAGATCGTCCAGTTCTTCGAAGCTCAGCCTTTTGTCCTTGGTGATCAATGCCGTTTTGGCGGGATGGGCAGCGGCCTTCGCGGCCAGGAAATGTTCGATCCGCATGGACGCTCCTCGCCGCGAGCACCTACGCTGCCCGCGCCTTTGCTCTCGCACTGATGAAGGATGAGAGACGTTCAATCGAATCCAGATTGGCCGGTACGACGTCGGAATCGACCATCGCTATGCCGAAATCGTCTTCGATGAATGCCACCAATTCCAGCACGGCAGTCGAGTCGATGATGTCGTTCTCGATCAGCGAGTCTGTATCTGCAAGCTGGTATGACGTGTCGCCGAACAGGAAGTTGTCGACGATAAAAGTTCTGACCTTATCCTTGATTGTAACCATTTTCTTTCCTTCCATTCTCAGGCTGCTCGTGCCGCACCGACCTCTTGGCCGGTGAAATTTCTCTGCCACAGCTGCGTCGACAAAATGCCGACGAAGGCCGCGTTGTCTCGAAACCCAGATACTGGCTGCGTGCGGCATTTCTCATGAAGGTTTGCCACCGCCTTGGCGTTGAATAGACCGCCGGCAGCGATGCTCGCTTCGCTCAAGCAGTTGCGGACGTAATCCAGTTCTCCGGCTCCAACAAAGGAGCTGGCGTCCGGGGCTCGGTAAGGTTGTTTGGTCCGCTCTCGGATCGGCGTCGGAAGCAGGTGCTTGGCTGCCTTGCGAAGTATGTGCTTTTCCACCAATCCCTTCAGCTTCATCTCCGGCGGTAGTCTTGCCGCGAATGCCACCAAACGAGGATCGAGGAAAGGGAAACGTCCTTCGATCCCATGCGCCATCGCCATGCGATCGCCTTGGCTGGAGAGTATATAACCCGGCAGGAGGAAGCGGGTTTCGAGATATTGTGCCTGATGCAGTGGATGCCACAGGGAAAATGCTTGGGGCAGCTGGCTGACAAGGTCCTCAGCCGCGTCATAGCCCTTCAACGTCGCACGCAGGTCGCCGGAAAAGAAAATCTTCGCCGCCGCCGTGGTCTTGAAGCGCGGCCGATGCGAGAACAGCGGATCGTCGAGCGCAGTGTTACCGGCGCCGAAGAACGCAGCCAGGTACTCCACTGACTGCTGCTGCAGACCCAGCAGATAGGGATAAAGCCTGCGGAACAGCTGTGGCCTCATGCGCGATGCCGGCTGCCGCCCGCAGAACCGGCGAACACGCGCTTCCTTGAAGACATCGTAGCCTGCGAAGACCTCGTCGGCGCCCTCGCCAGTCAGCACTACTTTCAGGCCAGCCTGGCGAACGAGGCCGGATAATTGATAAAGGGGGGCCGGGGCCGTGCGGATGATCGGCCGCTCGGCAAAGCGGATGACTTCAGGGAAGACACCGGCGATATCGCCGGCATGGCAGGCAATCGTTCGATGATGGGTGCCAAGTGCTGAAGCCATCTCCGTCTGGAAGGCGCTTTCGTCGTGCTCGGCGCTGTCGAACGTCACGGAAAATGTCTGCAGCTTGAGAGGAGTCATGCCGGCGGCAAGCGCCGAGACAAGGGACGAATCGAGCCCGCCCGAAAGATAAGAACCGACCGGCACGTCGGCGCGCATGCGAAGCCTCACCGCATCGGTCAAAAGGGCCTGCAGTTCCTCGGCCGCATCGTCCTCGTTCGTGACCGTCGACGGCGCATCCCGATGCGGATAGTCGAGGTGCCAATAGCGTTTGACCGTGACTTGCCCCTGAGTCGCGATCATCACGCTTGCCGGCTCCAGCTCATGGATATTTCGGAAAGCCGTGCGGGGAGCGATCGGCGCCCACAGCGTAAATATCTGGTCGAGTGCAATCGGATCGATTTCGGCTGAGACGCCGGGGACCTTCATGAGGGCTTTGATCTCCGATGCGAAGTAAAGCACGCCGTCCTTGTTCGTGTAGAACAGCGGCCGGACACCCATCCGGTCTCGTGCAAGCACCATACGCCGACGTCTGTTATCCCATATCGCGAAGGCGAAATCGCCGTTCAGAAGCGGCAGGCAGTCTTCGCCCATCTCGTCATACAGGTGCAGGATGACCTCTGTGTCGCTCGACGTACGGAAGCGCCGGCCCTTCGCTATCAGCCCTTCGCGCAGTTCCAGGTAGTTGAAAATCTCGCCGTTGAACGCAATGGTCAAGTTGCCCGATACATCGGACATCGGCTGCTGGCCATCACCGATCCCGATCACGGACAGCCGCGCATGCCCGAGCCCAGCGTCGGGTGTTACAAATTTCCCTTGCTCATCCGGCCCGCGATGGGCGATCGCAGCTATCATGCGCGCAAGCAAAGCTTCCGCATCCCGGATCGAACCTAAATAGCCCCCGAATCCGCACATTACCTAAGACTCATATATCAGCGAGGTACGAAACATAACCGCAATAGTTTCCTCAAGCGTTAACCGGATAACCTCGACTAACACATGGTTAACAATAATTAAAAAACAAAGGTAATTTTTTAGATTTATTATATCATCCAGATAGAGAAGTAGATTTCAACGCTAAACGCAACTTTCATTCGAGCAATGGCGGCGCAGTCGCGTTGCCGCCCATGGGCCGGCTCAGTGGGTCCGTCACAGATCGCTTGTTCGCTCGATGGATTTTGCAATCCCGAGCCGCCCGATCTAACCGGGCAAACGTGCAGAAACCAAAAGCGCTCAGTCTGCCCCGAAGTCAGCGAGCGTCCGTCGATCTGCTCACGTGCAATCTCGGACGCGCTGATATCCAATGAAACGGCGGAGATGTGCGGAGGGAAACGAGGGGTATTTCCGCCGGCTCAACTGGAACCCGGAGGAGTCATTCAGGGTCCAGTGCTGCCTGACGCCATCGCCGTTTTGACTTGCCTCCGAGTTCAATGAACCCGGAGATAACTTCGTCTTCTGGGCGGAACTTATTGATTTTATGGTGGGCGATGACGGGCTCGAACCGCCGACATCTTCGGTGTAAACGAAGCGCTCTACCAACTGAGCTAATCGCCCGCTCCGGGCCGGACCTTTAAGCAGTTAGGACGGGGTTCGCAAGGCCAAATGAGCGCACGATGCCCTCACCGTTGATCGTTTTCGGCAACAAAATTCGGCTTGTCAAAAAACCTTCCCCTGTTTGCTGTTATGCTGTCGCGCTCCGCTTGACACCCGGTGGCTTACGCCTTATCCACCGCCCCAACGACGAACACGGCTGACCGTGCTCGTCTTGCGCGGGTGTAGCTCAGTTGGTTAGAGTGCCGGCCTGTCACGCCGGAGGTCGCGGGTTCGAGCCCCGTCACTCGCGCCATTTTCAATCACTTAGCTGATTGGAAATGAAAAAAAGTCTGAATGCCGGACCGGCAATTCGGATACTGGTGTCGAACTGGCACTCGATAAATCCTAGCGCTCGGTCTGATTTTCAGAGACCCGTTCGATTTGGCTCATCACCGCTTGAGGATCGACGTTCTGAGCTAGCTGGGGCAGTTCGTCATCTGCTGGCGTCGGTACCTTCAAACGCTCCGTCAGAGCGGACATCATTTCGATCAGTCGCGTGGTTTCATGCTCGTTGAGCAGGCTGATTTGCAGATTCAGCTCAGCGCGGCGCTCGCTGAGCTCAGCCATTCTGTTCTGGTTGATCAGTACAAAGGTAGACAGGAAGATCGCCTCAACCGAGGCTACCATTGCCAATATCACGAAACTTGGGTCCCAGGGCGGAATAGCCGGGATCGCCCCAACGTTCAGCGCAACCCAGACGATCAGGATTGCAAGGTGCAGATACACGAATGCCATGCTCCCCGCGAAACGGGAAATGACGCCGGCAATTCGATCTTGAAACGCCCGATGCTGCTCCTGCTCTCGTCGATGGTCAACCAGAGCCTGAATGTTGTTGTGGAGGACCGACTGCATGTCGGCGGATTGTGGCGCGGCCATGGACATCAAGGCCCGACTTGAAGCGCTAGAGGCGCCGGGGTTTTCCCGACAAACTTGCCAACGAGACCAGCCATTTCCGAATTCCTTTCCCGAATTTTCGTCCAGGAACGCGCAAGACTTGCAGTGATTTATTCACCCGTTTCGTCGGCACCTCCGTGGAAG
>NZ_RZSX01000178.1:0-8832 GCF_004023105.1 Mesorhizobium sp. M5C.F.Ca.IN.020.32.2.1
CACCTGCCCCAGCCGCGCCCGCTCCGGCAGCACCTGCTGACGGCGGCTAAAGGGACGCCTTCTTGGGATGCAGGATTTTTAGGAGGAATGACCGCCTCCGTTTGCGGGGGTGTTCGTCAAGAGGAGCATTAGCGTGCGCTAACACTGTCCGGGACCAGCGGGCTTTCCCCCCAACTTTAGCCCGCTGCAGGTCGGGCTGTAACCCGGTCGGCCCGCGCTCGGAGGAGGAGCGCGGGCTTTTCCTTGTCAGTCCGACGCGCCAGACAAGGCGGAAGGCCGGCGCCGCTAAGGGGGTGAGGTAGAATGCCCAGGGACCAGCCCGGCGAATTGGGGTCCGCCACGCACTCCGCCGTTCGGCTCCTTGCGCGCGGGGCGTTTGTCCTCAGCCTTTGCGCCGCTTGGACACATCTTCTTCCGAAATGGGCTTTCCTTGTCCGGTGTTCTCGCCAATCCCGGACTTGGCTGCAAAACTATAAAGAAGGCCTGCCACGACAAGCACCAATAGCGTGCCGAGTGCCGCCACCTGCCACAGACCTAGCCCGCACGCTACGCCAATTGCCCCGGACAGCCACATGCCTGCACCGGTCGTCAGCCCGTGGACCTCGCCTCTCGAAAACAAAATCGATCCGGCAGCAAGGAACGCCACGCCAGCGGTAACCGCTTCGACGACACGAATCGGATCGACTTTCACGGAGTCCTGCAGAAACATCGGCGCGTGGACGATTTCAATCGTCAGAATACCGAAAGTAGCCGCTGCCACGCAGACCAGGATATGGGTGCGAAGCCCGGCAGGCCGATTTCGCCATTCTCGTTCGAAACCGATGGCAGCACCGAAGATCGACGCCAGCAGAAGCCTCGCCGCAATAACCGGAAACGGGAGGTATGTCGGATGGCCGAATTCTTGGAAAAGCTGTTGCATGCGTAACCCGGGCTGACCGGCCACAACGTGCTCGGGCCGGCCCGGTTCCCCAAGGTCTGTCGGAGGTAGCGCGCCTAGGTCAGGGCGGGGGGCTCTGCTAGCTTACCACTGACTTTGACCGGTTTCCCCTGCCGCTTGGGGGCCGGGGGCTGCCGTAGGAGGGGATCGAGACGCTGACACGATCCTCCGTCACCCGCCCGCGCACTGTCGCCGTGATGGCGACCTCGTCGCCGATGTTTATGCCCCGAGCCATCTGATGATGATGATGGGGCGGCACGTTGGCTAGTCAAGAGGTTGCTAATATGCCTTGACCGGCAATAGCACGGCCTAAGGCGGTTCCCAGGGCCGATTGCGACGCCGAAGGCGCCCTTGATGATCTTGCTCGCATCCTGAAAGCCCGCAAATCAGCCTGCGGGAGCGCTGCGCCTTTCCAACTGTAACCAATGCCCGCTTTCCATGGCTGCTACCATAGATCGCAACGTTAAGTCTGTGAATTCCTCACCGTAATGGCGGTTATTGCACCAGTCTGCTAGAACTTAGTGGGGGATTTGCAGCGCGGAACTAAGCCTCTCCGACGGCGTTCAAAAGTTGGGTCGGTTTGCATGAAAGGGGATTGTCGGATGCGATCGATTCTTTCGGCTGTTCTGGTGATGGCATCGAGCGCGGCAATTGCTCAACAAGCTCCACTCGAACAGCAGCGATGCTGGCTAGGTGGCATGGGGTACTCCCCCGGCGCAACGGTGCGGGCCAGTGATAGCGTAATGATGTGTTCACCTGCCTTCGTTTGGGAGGCCACCAAAGCCTCTGCGTGGGGGTGCATCTACAAGGGCGAGTTCTATAGCGCTGGCGCTATCACGGGCGGAGACCAGGCCTGGAACGAGTGTCAACCTGATGGCACTTGGAGATGGATAAGCCCCAAATAGCAGTGCCCGAGAGCGGCGATGGTGGCTAGGAAGGTCTGGTAACGGAGACTGCTGTCATGCCGTCGACCTTGCGATACGCAAAACGGAGTACGATCCGGATAGAATGGGGAGAAAGCTGTAGACTTCGGAATATGTGAGTTGCAATGGAAAGCGTGCAATGGTCACCGGGCTTCCCGGGGCATCGGAGCCGCGATCGCGCTGGCGCTGGCAGAGAACGGTGCTGACGTCGCGTTCACGTACCAGAGCTCGGCCAAAAAAGCTAAGCGATGGCCAAATCCATCGCGCGCACAGGACGTCGCGCAGTCGCCATCGAAGCCGACAGCGCCGCCCCGGAGGCTATCATGCGCTCTGTGAGCGAAGCCGTCTCGGCGCTCGGTGGACTCGATATCCTCGTCAACAGCGCGGCAACGGCCACACTGGAGCCATCGCCGACATCGACGTGAATGACTATCAGGCCGTGATGGACGTTAACGTGCGAGCGCCGGTGTTGTTTGCGAAAGCAGTCATTCCGCATCTCAGCGAAGGGGGACGCATCATCACGATCGGTTCGTCCTTGGGGGAGCGGGTCCCGTTCCCAGGCATAACGGCTTATGCGATGTCCAAGGCGGCACTTACCTCCTTCACGCGCGGTCTTTCGCGCGAACTCGGCCCGAACGGCATCATCGTCAATCTTCTGCAGCCCGGGGCGACCGATACGGATTCAAATCCGGCGGATGGCGAGGCTGCCGATTTCCAGCGAAGCCTGACGTCTTTGGGACGCTACGCCCAGCCGCGCGAAGTCGCCAACGCTGTGGTCTTTCTGGCAAGTCCCGCCGCGAGCGTGATTACGGGCGCCATCTTGACCGCCGACGGCAGTGCAATCGCCTGAGCCAACTTGATATTCGCCAGCAGGCCAATCGCCTGCTGCAAGCTGCATCGAGCACGGCCTCGTCGCGGACTGCATGTGCCGAAACCGAACCTGCCGGTCGCATTTAGGCCCGGCGCTACAAGGCAGGGCCGTTGGATTTCAGGCGGAAGGGAAAGTTTGTCTGAACGACTGAGTTGAAGGCGAGAACCAGACCAGGCAAATTTGCCTGAAAAGGGGCCGACAGCGGAATGGCGGCTTAGAGCCGCAAATATCGAAAGGCGGGCATTCGCGTCCGGGAGGGCATAGTCGTGACCTGACCTAGACTAAGCGGACCGGCAACTTGCGCACCGATCAGTCGTTGAGGAGGCCTTACCAGAATCCCAGCAGCGGAGATTTCATCGGGAGGATCCGCTGCGTATCCGCACCCTGTGCGATCAGGTGCAACCGGGTACCAGCTTGGGGCCGGGCCGGTTCTTATCCCGTCGCTGAAGGTCGCGCCGTTCGTTCGAGCAGGTCGAAAAGCCATGCCACACCCGCATCCATCAGGGCAGCCTTCGACGTGATCGCGCAGATGCGCGAACGAATGAGAGGTAATGGGGGCTCTACGCCGACCAGGCCGAAATACCGGCTATACATTGCCAAAAAACTCCTCGGAAGCGCAGCGATAAGATCCGTCTCCGAGATCACACCGAGCGCGAACATGAAGTTGGGGACGGTAAGCGCAGCCCGGCGCTTGCGTCCCTGCTCGGCAAGAAAATCGTCAACGAAGCCGTAGGCATCGCCGGTGAGCGAAACGACCAGATGCTGCTCCTGGCAGTAAGCATTTAGCGTCGGATTCTTGCTGAACGGGTGGCCAGCTCGCATCGCGATCACGAAATCCTCTTCGTAGAGGGCCCGGGCGACAAAGCGCGCCGGAACGGCGTTGTCAGCCGGGACCACCGCAATATCCATCGCACGCGCCTCAATGTCCGGGAGAACCGGGTCCCAAACACTATCGGTCGTCCTAACGGCACGCGGCGGAAGGATCTGGCGGACGCTGATATCGACCCCCGGTGCGGACACATGCAGGGCGGAAAGCAACGGGGACAGGAAAACGGCCGAGACGCCATCGGGTGCGCCGATCTTGAAGCGGCGCGTGGATGTGGCGGCGTGGAATGGCTCGGCAGTAGCGATAACGCTGCGCGTTCGCGTGAGAATGTCGGCGACCGGTGCGGCCAGGTCCATCGCTCGCTCCGTCGGTACCACGCCCTTCGGTGTTCGCAGGAACAGCGGATCATTGAGCAGCCGTCGCAGTCGGCCGAGACCATGGCTCACGGCCGACGGCGAGAGACTGAGCCTTTCCGCCGCCTGGCCGACGTGCCGCTCTTCCAGCACGACCTCGAACAGGACGAGCAGATTGAGGTCAACTCGCGATAGATCAATCTCATTCAGCATATCGCTGAAAACATGTCACTGGATTCAGGTCTCTGCAAGTGCGATTTGCAGCGACAGACAAATCGTACGAAGAATTTCATGTCACGAGCAGCCGCTGAGGTCCTGCAACCAATCATTGCCAAACCCGGCACGCCTCCGATCTCTGCCGTCGGAACGTCCCTCGTTGTTCGAGAGTGGACGATGTCCGGCCCCGATTGGATGCATGTACATGAGTCGGACGACGAGGCATGGCACGTGCTGGAAGGGATGCTTCGCTTCAAGTTCCTGGATCGGGAGGTCGATGCCACCCCCGGAACGACGGTCTTCGTGCCCGCCGGCCTTGCGCACACCTATCAGGCGATCGAGCCGAGCCGCTACCTCATCATACTGACGCCGAAGATCGACCGTCTCATCGAGAGATTGCTGGATCCGACGGAGGTTTCCGATTTGCGCACGACGCTCGGCGAATTCGACACAGTAATGGTCGATCGCCCTGCAAACGACGGAGCAGACATTCACACGCCGCAGCATGGAGGCTTGGATGCCGTTGACGTTTGAATGGGCCGCCCACATGCATGGGCTGTACTCTCGGGAGGCTTTTCTGGAGCTGGCAGCGCTCACCGGATTAGAGTTGCCGCATCGCAGTGCGTCTTCGAGAGAAGCCGCTCGAGGATCCGAGGAGGCACATAAGACCCGCGACGAACTGCATCGGCAGCGCGGCTACGCGCCCAAGGATCAGCGCGCGCGCTTGTCCGACGTCGTGACCCGATTGTGGAGACGGCAGCGGCTATGATGCGGCAATAACCGGTCGTGCCGGGACTACGGCTGCCGAGCAGTTCTTACACAAGCGAACAAACAGATGATCATGCCTTCCGATCACGCTGGGGCAGTATGGCGGCTGGTACGTGATCGCGGCTAACCGCCTTGTCGGGTTCTGCGGCTTCAAGGGTCCCCCGGACCCGCGCGGCCTCGTGGAGATCGGCTTTTCGATCGCCGCGCCGCACCAGCGAAATGGATACGCCCGCCAAGCGGTCGCCCTCCTCCTCGCTCGTGCTTCTGCCGACCCAATCGTGACCGGTGTCGCCGCAAGGACGCTTCCACACTTGGAGGCATCGCGTCGAGTGTTGGAAGCCTGCGGGTTCAAGCTCAGCGAGACAATCGCGGACGACAAGCTCGGCGTTGTCCTTCGTTACGTTCGCTCTCTCATCGACGTGCTGAGTCAGTGATGAACAGAGGCGCTTAATATCCCACTGACAAACCGGGGGCTCGGTTCCACTGAGCACCCATCCAAAACGCAAGTAACCAAACCAGACGGGAGCTTTAAGATGTCGCCATCTCTTCGACGGGCTCGCCCGCATGATGATGCATGGACGAGCCCTCCCACTCTCCCCATGCAGCCCATTTTCCCAGTCGATGCCGTCGCATTCTGGCGCGAGGCAGGACCCGAGCTGTGGTTCGCAAAGGACGGAACCTTCGACCGGCGGTTCCGGCATTGCTTCTCAGCCGCCCATGACGCGGCCGCCAGTCCCGCCTTCGATCATTGGATGGCGTCCGCCTATGGCAGCCTGGCTCTGATCCTGTTGCTGGACCAGTATCCTCGCAACGCCTTCCGCGGATCGCCGCGCATGTACGCCACCGATGAAAAGGCACGTCGGCTCGCTTCCACGGCGATTGAGCTCGGACACGACAGGCAAGGACCTCAGGACCTGCGGCTCTTCTACTATCTGCCTTTCGGCCACTCGGAGGATCTCGTCGATCAGGATCTGTCCGTGTCGCTGGCTCACCAGTTGGGCGAGCCATATTTCGCGCGGGCGAAGCACCACCGCGAGATCGTCCGCCGCTTCGGGCGCTTTCCCCATCGCAACGCTATTCTCTCGCGTGAAAGCACCGCGGAGGAGCTGCATTTCCTGGCCAACGGAGGGTTCGCAGGATGAGGTGGACAACGTTGTTGGCAGCCAGCTTGTTGAGCACCGCGACAGCGCTCGGGGGCGGCGCGCGCGGGACGGTCAAGACCAAGGAGGAGGGGGTAGTTGAGGTCGAGCGCACCGTCTTGTCGCCATTATCGTCCTTGGCGTATTAGCCGTGGCAGCGGCGATCGCCATCATAAGTATGTTGCCGCACTAGCTAGGAAGAAACCCGCCCGGCCGAGGGGCAACCGGAGCGGGCTTTTTATGTGGGCCTGAAACGGGTAGGTGCCTTCCGTTTCTACCATATAATCAACTTGCAACCGCCATTTGGGTTCCGTTCAGGGCTGAAAGACATAGCCAGCGCTATGTCGGGCTGATGCAGCATCAAGTCCGCTTATCCACCAACGGCGTCTTCCGATTCGGCGGGACATAGCTGGTCACCAGCCTGACCTTATCGATATCCACCGTGACCGCCGGGCTTAGACCGATCGTCACCTTGCTCTCATCGACCCGCAGGACGTCGCCGACGAGTTCGATCTGGTGGCCGCGCTTCACCTTCAACGTCTTGTCAACGATCGAATGCGGGTACCCATAGGAGGGGATGGAAACGCTGATCCTGTCCTCGGTGACGCGCCGACGGACTGTCGCGGTTATCGCCACCTCATCACCGATCTTGATGCCCCCTAAGCCATCCTTCGATTCTGGGGCGGCGTATTATGTAGTCAAGAGGATGCTAATATACCAGACAGCGCGCTTCGCTAGCGGAGACGGTCCAGCGGCTTGGTTGCGGAGGGTGGCAGCTAGAGGCCGCTGGGCCTGACCAGCGAGCCTTAGGGGAGCTCGCCTGGCTGGCAGATACATGAGCTAAAGCTAATGGAAGCGAAACATGCGAACGAATTACGTGGCGGGAATTCCGCCCGTCGCTTCGCAAATGTAGCGGCGGGGGAGCGGACGCCACTGATCGGCCGCGTCAATCACCCGCGTTGGCGAGGAAGACCTTCGGCATGCCTCGCTGCAGGACTTTCGCGAGGCAAATGATCGCCACGCGATGGAACATTGCGCTGACTTAGAAGTTTGGGATTGGGTGAATCTAGCGCAGAATTTGCCCCGTCACGCCCACCTCCGTGGGTTTCGGGCCCGTTCCGGACCTCTCAACCGGGACGGGCTCTAGACGCAAAACCCCCCTCAGGGAAAACGCAAGCATAGCCCGCCAAGAAAAAAGAAGCGTTCAGAAAGCCATTGTTGCTATCTGCTTGGGGTTTGCCTCAGTTTGGAAACTGTAGAACGATTGCTTCGAAGATGAGATGGGTTCTCAAGCAGGGGTGGCCGTGCTCGTCACGTACAGTGAGTGCCAGTTCCTGCCGATCGGCTCTGGGTATTACATTCTTTGACCATTCGGCGAGAGCTTGCGCAGCTTCCGCTTTGGCGGCCGCCAAATCCGGCAACTCCAAGCCAATGTCATCGACGATGGCGAGCTCGTTGCTTTCATCCCAATCGAAGTAAAAGCGAGGCATGATCGCGTCTAACCTCAGGCTGGGCCGGATGTTCCGCTCAGCCTTTGAACCTCTGAATAGATTGGCAACAGCAAGGCATTCGTCCCCGGCAGGGCGTGCTTGACACTCAGGCTTTCCGCAGCCTTACACCGGCGCCGCCCCCATTCTCGGGATGAACTCGACGCCGGCCGCTTCAAGGGCGAGCCGCACAAAGTCTAGAGCCTCCAGGGCCGCCAAAACTTCCCGGTCTCAAAGTTCGAGATTGAGTTTCGATGAACCCCCGCCGCCTTGGCCAGGTCTCGAAAGGGGAATACCATGCGAAAGACAACGCGCGCCGGAGCAGCCGGCGTGGGCATCCTGAAAACGGCCAAATCGCTTCCTATATTGGCCGAAGGTGCAATCGCATAGGCAAGGGTGTCGCATGATCAGACTTGTCGTCAGTGCCCTGGTCGTCGCCGTGGCCAGAGCGGACCGTAAACCCTCTTCACCGCGAGGATTCCCGTCATGGCTAGAGAAGGGTCTCTGAGAAGATCGACATCGGTCTTGACTAGGGCTCGGCGGCTCGGACGAAAGATCCTGCGCTGGCTGGAGGGAGACAGCCAATCCCAACAGCTCAGAGACGAAGTTCTGTTTTGGAGACACTGGTTCTCCACTAAGGGATCATTCTGGCCAGAGGACTACAAGGAACGTCTTGACCCCAATTTACCAATTCAGGATCACGTTGGGCGATATGTCGACAGGTTGACGACCAACCCAGTTTCCATACTCGATGTGGGCGCTGGCCCCTTGACGAAGCTCGGCAAAGTACATGCCTCGAAAGAGATCATGATTACTGCAACTGACCTGCTGGCAACAGAATATGATCAAGTTCTGAGAGATTTTGGGATCCAACCTCTTGTGCGAACAGTCTTTGGTGACGCCGAAAATCTTAGCACCCAATTTGGCGAGTACAGTTTCGACATCGTGCATGGGCAGAATTGTATAGATCACACGGCTAGTCCACTCAAGGCAATACAACAGATGCTCTCGGTCACAAAACATGATGGTTTCGTCGTGCTTTATCATGCTGAAAACGAGGGAAAGACGGAATCGTACAAGCAGCTGCACAAGTGGGACTTCACATGTGAGAAAGGACATTTCGTTATCAGAGGGCCTGGACCGGGTGGGGATTCGGTGGATGCCACTGACGCGCTGGCCGCGGTAGGGTCTGTTGAATGTAGCTTGGATGACGGCGCGGTGCTTGTTGCAATCCGAAAGCATCCGCAAAGAGTGTCTTCGACGAACTGCTAAAGGCGCCTTGCTACACCATGAAGGCCGTCCAGATGAAGGC
>NZ_RZSX01000179.1:0-8831 GCF_004023105.1 Mesorhizobium sp. M5C.F.Ca.IN.020.32.2.1
CGATACTCGCCCCAGAGCGGTTGCGCGGTAGAGAGCTCGTAGCACGCCAGATCATCCGTCCCGATGAGGCCTCGGTTGGCGGCCATGTCGGCGGCGATTTCTTCGGCGATCTCGCCCTTGTAGAAAATGTCCGGACCGGCCGCCGCGATGCGCTCGAGCGTTTGAGCGAGATCGGTGTTGACGACCACGTCACCTGGCAGCTTCACCGTGCCGTCAGAGCGAAAATAGATTGAGCGCCCCGTGTTGCTGAAGCGCAGCTTGTCAAGTGTCCGCACTTCGCCGGTATCGACGCCGTCCTGCGACCAATACCAGTGGACATGCGGGCGGACCATGAAGCCTCGCCTCGCCTGCGTGGCGGCGGGTGCGACGACGTCGGCCCATTCAAAAGTGCCATATCTCGCCAGCGCCTCGGCATAACCCTTGATACTGCCCGGCGTGCAGACGGCGAGGTAGCCGATCTCGCTGATGCCGCCTTCCAGCAGAAAGGCGAAGCCATCGCGAGACTGGCCGACCAGGAGGTCGCTCCACATTTCGGGCGATGCTTTGAGCGGCGCCCTGGCGTAGAATTCAAGCACCTCATGCACGCCGCGTCGCGGCATGTAGACCTGCATCGAGCCAAACCCCCCGATGCCGGCCATTTGAGGGTCGACGACGCCTTGCATGAAAGCGCAGGCGATCGCCGCATCGACGGCGTTGCCGCCGCGTTTGAGCACCAGCGCGCCCGCCTCGACCGCCTCCGGCTGCGGCGCAACGATCATTGCATTCATCTTGAGGCGTTCCGTCGTTCCTTGAGCGCCTGGGCCAGGAAATCCTTGACCGAATCGAGAACCGCGTCGCGTTCGTGGGATACCCCGGGCAACAGATCAAAGCGTACGCGCACACCGGCTTCCTCGAACGATCGACACAACGTCCTGAGGCGTTCCGGCCTCGTTTGTCCTGCATCGTTGGCGCCCGGCATCCAATGGGTGCTGCCTTGGACATGCGTGATTTCCCAGGTCTCCAGGTCGGCATCGCCGACGATCATCTGGACCGGCACTTTTGCCAGCGCTGCGGCGTCGAAGGTGATGCCGAACTTCTCCGCCAGGTCGCGAATGCCCACCCACCAGTCCCGCGTGGGATCGAGCAAGGTCACCGAGCCTGGCGCACCGATCGACGCCGCCCAGAGCCTGTCGGGATGGAGGATGGCGAAGCGATGGGTGAAGTGCCCGCCGCCGGAAAATCCGAACATGGCGAAACGGGTCCAGTCCTGACGGTATTTCGCGACAACTTCCTCGACTATGGCGAGCAGCACCTGATCGTAGCGGATGTCGTCCTCGATCATGTATTTGTATCCGCTGCGGGCGTCGTCGCCGAGAACGCCCATTGGAAACACCGGGCACAAGATGGCGCAGTCGTTCCAGCGTCCGAACTCGGCGAACGCGTCGCGGAAACCCAGGAACGAGGTGCGGCCAGTGCCATGGACGGCCACCAGCAGGTCGACTTGGGCGCCTTCCCCAACCGCGGGCGGTACATACAGGCAATAGTGGAAGCGTGGGTCTGATTTGGAAGCAAAGATGGCGGTCGCGCCAAGATCGTATGTAGCGCGACCGCGATCCGCAACGGATCCCGTGGCGATGCTCGTCAAGTCTACAACTCCTCAGACAGTCTTGGCATTCATCGCCAGCGTATACTGGTCGGCCCGCGTCGTGAACTGAAGGTCCTTCCGGGCAGCCACGACGAGGACCTCGTGGTGCATCGGAATAACAGCGACGTCGTTGAAGACGATCTCGCTGAGCTCCGAGAGCATCTTTTCGCGTTTGGCATCGTCCAGCGTCCGCTTCGCCACAGCCAATTTGGCATCGAGATCGGGGTTGGAGTAGCGGCCCGAATTGGCAATACCCATACCGGCATCCGGGTTCTGCGTCGCGACCAGCGCTGTCATCGGGTTAGAGGTTTCGCCCGTGTTGACGCCCCAGGAGTCCAGATTGATGCTGAACTCATGGGCATCCGCCTTGTCGGCATAAACCGACCAGGGCATGACCTCGACGCTGACTTCCAGGCCGATGCGGGAGAACATCTGGGCCACGGCCTGCACGATCTTCGAATCGTTGACGATACGATCATTGGGCCCGTGGATCGTCAGTCGGAAGCCCTCGGGGTAGCCAGCCTCGGCGAGCAGGGCCTTGGCTTTTGCAGCGTCGAATGGAACGGGTTTGATAGCAGCCGAGGTGCCCGGGGCGCCGGCAGGCAGAAACTGCGAAGCGACAATGGCATTGCCCTGCATCAAGCGCTCCACAATGGCGCTGCGGTCGATCGCCATGGACAGCGCCTGCCGCACGCGCAGATCCTTCAGCGGGTTGCGGTCGAGCGGCTTGCCGTCCTTGCCAGTGATGAAGGGCGTGACGTCCCGGAACGTGTCCAGCGAGAAGAAGACGACCCGGCTCGAGACGCCGCGAATGATGTGAAAGCGCTCGTCTTTTTCGACGCGAGCAACACCCTCGTAGGGCACCTGTTCAACGAGATCGAGATCGCCGGCGAGCAGGTTGGCAAGCCGCGCGCCGGCATCGGTGACGATGCGGAGCTCGACGTCCGGCAAAGCAGGCTTCGGTCCCCAGTAGTTTGGATTGGCGGAAAGCGCGACACGGTTGCCGGAAACATATTCCTTCAGCACATACGGGCCGGTGCCGATCGCCGCGGTGCCGTTGTTGAACTGATCGCTAGGGGTATCCTTGAACTTGGCGCGGATGATGCGAATGCGACTGAGGGAATTGGGCAGAAGCGGCTCCGGCTGCTTGGTTTCGATGATAAGCTTGCCGGGTTGGGGCGAGGTGATCGAGTTGATGTTGCGCGTGTAGGTCCGGAACGACGCCGTGCTTTCGATGGTGTTGGCCCGGTCGAATGAGACGACGATGTCGTCTACGGTGAGCGGCTCGCCGTCGCTGAAGCGCACGTCGGGCCGCAGGTCGAACTCCCAATGGGTGTCGTCGACCACGCGCCAGGCCGTCGCGAGCCCCGGTCTGGAGATCGATTTTTCGTCGTTGATGACAAGCGTGTCGTAGATGTGGGTGGCAAGCGCGTTGTTCGGCGCATTGCTCTTCAGATGCGGGTCTAGCGTCGTCGGCGGAGCAGCCATGCCGATCCGCAGCTGGCCATTTGCCGCGGCCCGGGCACCCGTCCAGCTGATGCCTTGCAAGACAGCGGCACCCCCGAGCGCCCATTGCATCAGCGCACGGCGCGATATTGTCCGGTTCATCATTGGTTCTCTCCGTGTCCACTCTGGATAGTTCCGTCGGAGGAGTTCTTTTCCGCTGCCGCTTGCCATCATCGAGTCCAGCCCAGGATCCGCTGACGGTGCCGGTCTCCCTCCTGACGGCGAGTTGAAACTAAAGCTCCTCCGTTTGTCAATACAGATAAACCGTTGTTTCACTAGACGAGACAAACTTTCTCGTTTAGGCTTCAGCATGAGAGTTTTGGCGAGGAACGAGAGATGGCCGATCAGGCAGACACCCGGTACACAGTCGATTCCGTCGATCGCGCGATCAGCTTGCTGCAGACTGTGGCCGGAGAGGCCGATCTTGGCGTTTCCGAAATCGCGCGGCGTTCCGGCGACAGCAAGGCACGTGCTTTCCGGCTTTTGCAGACGCTGGTGCGACGCGGTCTGCTGGCGCGGTCATCGGATGGAAAAGGCTATCGCCTCGGCCTCGCCGCGCTGATGCTCGGCCACGCCGCCAGCGAACAGATGGACCTGATCCGCATTGCAAACCCTGTTCTGGAAGAACTCGGTCAGGCGATCGGCGAAACCACCCAGCTGCGAATCCGCGATGACCAGGAAAGCCTTTGCGTCGCCAAATGGGAGCCGAAGCGGGACCTTCGCGTCAATGCGATTGTCGGCCGCCGGCGGCCGCTACATGCCGGTTCGAGCAAGGCGTTCCTGGCCCATATGGATGATGAGGAGCGCGAGGCCATTCTTTCGGGCCCGTTGAAGCGCTTCACCAAGAAAACTGTGACCGATCCTCGGCTTCTAAGGGGCGGGCTCGAGCAAATCCGCAAGGCGAAGTTTTTCGTCAGTCGCGGCGAGATCAACGACGATCTGATTTCGATCACCGCACCGGTGTTCGTGGCACCGGGCAAGATAATCGCGGCGCTGAACATCGCTGCCCCGGAAAACCGGGTGCCGGAAGAGCGGATAAGCGAACTGGGCGATAGGGTAGCCCGGGCCGCCCATCGTATTTCCGCCGCCCTTGGCTTTCGCTCGCCGGCCAATGAGATGGCGAGTTGAACCGGTGCCAAACATCACACGACTTCCCTGGCGGATTGTGACGAGGGGTGTATCTCCGGAACGGTGAAAATCGACACCTCGCCCTTGAAGCCTTGGAGTTCAAAGGCGCCTGCCTGCACAACCGGCATCGATGCTCCTTGCGCAAATCCGGGACCAAGCACCAGAGGGATCCTCAGCTTTTTGGTGGTTGACTCGAGCCGTGCCGCGCGGTTCACCGGCGAGCCGATCGCGGTGTAATCGAAGCGCCGTTCGGAGCCGAAATTCCCTACGGAGCAGATGCCAGTTTCGATAGCGACGCCGATTTGGATAGAGGGGTGCCCGCGCGCCGTGAACGCCGCGTTTTCGCGCCTCACCCGTTCGATCAGGGCAAGCCCCGCTTCGAGCGCACGCTCGCGATGATCTGGCTGGTCAAGCGGCGCGTTCCAGAAGGCTAGCACGGCATCGCCCATGAACTTATCGATGGTCCCGTCCCGCTTGAGTATCTCATCGGTCGCAAGGCCGAGGAAGTGATTGACCACCTTTGCGATTTCTTGGGCATCGAGTTGTTCGCTCATCGCCGTGAAGCCGCGTATGTCACTCAGCAGGATTGTGATCTCGCGCTTCTCTCCGGACAGGATCGCTTCGGTATCCGAATTTGCGAGGCGCTGCACCACGGAGGGCGACAGATATTGGGAAAACTGCCGTGCCAGGGTGGACCGGCGCTGCTCGCTGCGCCTGTAGAGGACATAGCCTTCGAAGCCTGCTAAGAGGATCGTCGCAAGCGCCGGCTGTAGTGGGTCGTAGAGCTTACCCTGCAGGCTGTATTCGAGAGCGCCGAACGCGAAGGGCGTGGCAACAAGGAGCGCCAGAGCGAGGGCGCCAAGCATGACACGCTGGGCGAGAACTCCCGAAAGTCCGATGAAAACGATGCCACTGAGGACCAACCACAGCCGCTCGAGCGTACGCGCTTGCGTTGGCTCTGCAAGATAGCGCGCGGCAAGCATCTGGCCGATTGCATCAGCGTGGATGTCCACGCCTGGTCGCGCCGGACGCGTCGGGGTTGGCAGGTACTGCATCAATCCCACGGCCGACAGGTCGACAATGGCGATGGCGTTCCGCAGCAGCGGATCGCCGCGGCCCGAAAGAATACTACCGGCAGATATGCGCGGCGTATTGGTGTCGGTTTCCCAGAGGCGGATGCTGCCCTGCGGTTCGAGTGGCACGATGGTCCCGGCCATCCTGAGCGCGTCAAACCCGGCGGCATTCATCCGGGCTACGTAGCCGTTCTCTCCGGCGTAGAGGCGCAGGAGTTCGAGCGCGAAGGACGGCCAGAGCTGAACGCCTTGAGCCGTATTTCGGAGCCAGAGCAGCGGCACATGGCGTAGTACGCCGTCGGGATCCGGCAAAGTGCGAATTGCGCCGAGGCCTGCAGCGGCGCTCGAGAAATCCGGAAGCGAGCCTGTCAAGCCGGTGAAGCCAGGAAGCGTCTCGGGTACTTGCCCGACGATCGACCAGCCGGCTTTGGGCTCTGCTTCTGAAACCGTCGCCTCGTTACCCAGGCTGACGGCGAGCGCCGTTCGATTTTTCGCCAGTGCGCTGGCGAGACGCTTGTCTCCGGCGATGCCATCAGGAGAGATGTCAGCCTCGGGCAGCATCAGCGCAAGCCCGATCACCGCCGCACCGGACTCGGCGACACCATCGACTAGATCGGCCAAAAGGCCACGGTTCCAAGGCCATCGCCCATATGCCTTAAGGCTCGCGTCGTCTATCGAGACTATGACAACAGGATTGCTGGTCGCCTCGCGCGGGGCGAGAAACTGGTAGAAGTCGTACGTACGCTCGCGCAGGCGCGATAGCGGCCCGTCGAAAGCAAAATGGCAAGCGAGCAGCAAGAGTACGACCGCAAGACCAGGTATTTTCCGCCTGGCAGCCCGCCGCCAATCAAGCGAGGGGCTCATGCCGATCGGCCGGGCTTACCGGCAGTCGGGAAAGCAGTCATCATCCTCATCATCCACCCCGCTGCCTACAGGGGGCGTTGAGCTGTCAGGGAATTCCATGGCCACGCCGGGCAACGCGCCGTCGGTGGACTTGCAGGCTTTGAGCGAGTTGCCGAGTGCTGACGCACAAATCGCGCTTACGTTCAGCCCCGGACCCGGTTCGCCTGGCATGCCGGTGCCGGCTATCCGATCGATGCTGTCCAATATCGGGAAGGCGTCGATACCGCCGTAGCCGGTCAGCAGGTTGCCATTGTCCGACGTGCAGGCGTGGCCCGGGTTTGTGATCACGAGCTTGCGACCATTCAACATGCAGGTCATGCGGCCGGCGCGCAGTATGCCGACGGTCTGACCAGCTATCACAAGCACTTCAATGATGCCGCCTCTGGCTCCGAGCACCATGTGTGGCGTCGCAACTTGCATGTCGCCCCCCTTCGAAACCTGACCGCCGTAGAAACGGGCCAGGCCGCTGTTCATCCTGATGTCGATCTTTCCTGATCGGGACCCCGGATTGTAGACGAATTCATCGATCGTCAGGCTGGTGTTCGGACCAATCTTGGCGCTCGACTCGTCCCGGAACACGAGCATTCCCAGACCGGTGATATTGCTGCGCAGTTGGTCGCCGAGTTCGACGGCAGCGCCGACGTTCATCGCCTCGCGGTCATTGCGGATGATGTCGGTCTGGTAGGCCGTCATGGACCCGACCGTTTCAGCGACAGACGGTGCCGCAAAGCCAAGGCAGGCGATACAGGTGGCTATCTGACGATACAGGGTCCTCATCGCGGTCTCTTTCAGTTGAGCGTCAACGTGTAGCTCACGAGCAATTCGAATGAATTTCGGTCGCGGCTAGCGATATCGAAGTCGGTTTCGCGATAGGCGAGGTCGACGCTGACCTTCTGCCACTCAGTGAGCTGAAAATCGCTTTCCGAGGCAATGCGCCAGAAGTCGCTTTCTATGTTCGTGCTGATGCCGACGGACAAGTCGGGAGTGTCGCTGTGGCCGGCCGAGACGGCGACCTGGTGAGACCATACGAACAGGTCCGGTACTTCCATCAGCACGCCGCCGTACCGGATCTCGCCCATGTAGCTGTGGCCGATTTCGCCAGATCCGGAGGCGAAGTCATTCGAGCCGACCAGGCGCAATCCGAGCGCCTGGCCATTGCGGAAGCGGTAGCTGCCGCCTGCCTCATAAAAGACCCTGCTATCGGCGAAAATGCCTTGCGAGGCGCTTAGATCGATGTAGCCGCCGCCTGCAAAAAGCGTCGTCTCGACGGTCGGGCGCACAAGAAAGCGTCCACTGAGGCCGATGCCGGTTTCGTGGATATCGCTGTCGAAACGATCTGTAACGGTAAACGCCGAAAGCAGCAGGCGCAGCGAATCGATCCCACTGTTGGGCAGCCCCTTGTCCCAGGTGATCGCGGCGTTGCCGTGGATGAAAGTCTCCTTGCTACCCGGAACCGACAGGTCTGGCGTGAAAAAACGCTGTGTCGCCGTCAACGACCCTGAAAGAACGAGAGCGTCGGCACTTGGCGTGCCGAGGTCCCATCGCACAAAGCCTTCCGCCCGCCCATAGGGCGAGACGAAGCTGTCGTCGTCCTGGGCCCCACCGGGCTCAAAATCGGTGAATGCGCTGAACACGCCGCCGGTCAGGGCGAGTTCCCAGGTGACGCCACGCAACGCGCGCTCGATGCGGGCAAGCAGGCGAACAGCTTCCTGCTGCTCAGCCGCGGACAGGCCCCCGACCTCGATGCCGTACTGCACCTGCCGCCGGGCCAATTCATAAGAGCCGACATGATAGTACAACCGGCTGGCCGCAAGCCGGGCGCGGGCATCGCGGGGATATTTGATGAGATACTGCTCGACCGACGAGATCGCCTGATCGTACTGCCCGGCGTTGACGGCAACCGTGACGAACTGGGCGAGCGTTCTGTTGTCGGCCGGACTGGCGATGCGGGCTGAAAAAGCATCGTCATAGGCCGGATAGGGACCTTGTGCGCCGGCCGGCGATATGCCGGTGCAAAGCAGCGCCGCGGCGAAGCCGAAGATCATTGAAAACGAGGAATGCATGCCGAGAAACCCACCCCAACCCGACTAGTGCAGCGATCTAGCACGCCTGCACGAAAAAAAGCGACAGAACTGGCACAAAACCTTCCGAGTCTTCAGCAGCTGTTGCAGCTGCGCAACAAACTATCGGGTTCATTCGCATTTCGGCTACCCTGGTTGGCCAAGCATCTTCTCAGCGTTGCTGGACTTCGAGCAAGTATTCGGTACAAACGGCAACTAAGCCAAATCATAATCAGCCGTGGATCGCGCAGCCGACAAGATCAATATTGTTTGCGCGATTCTGCGCATATCTGGTCGCCGCCTGACGCATCAAGTGTCACATGTAGCTCATCCGAAGGTCTTCCGTCGCGTTGCGCAAGCGGTCGGAGAGCTGGCGGGCGATGCTTCTCAGGACGGCCTGCGCAATGTGCGGCCTAGCCTTTGTTATCTTGTTGAACGCCCACGAGGTCAGCTTATAGGCAACAACATCCTCGTCGGCGATCACGTCCGTCGAGCGTGGTCGCTCGGTCAGGAAACCCATTTCGCCCACTGTGCATC
>NZ_RZSX01000017.1:0-18402 GCF_004023105.1 Mesorhizobium sp. M5C.F.Ca.IN.020.32.2.1
TTTCTGCACCATCCGTGACTTCGTCAACCTCTGCGAGGAGCTCGGCGCGACAGTGGAAAGAGCAACCGCGCTCGACGCCAATGGCCAGAAAATCGGCCTCTCCATGCCATGGTGGTTCTGGAATTTCTTTGGCCAGCAAGCGGTGTTCCTGCTGAGACGATAACGTCGCTTCTTCGGCCAATATGGCGCTCGGCCTGCCCGAGTCCGAAGACCATGGGTGTAGGACTGATCGCCATTCATCGACCAGCTAGCGATTAAGTTCCGGAAAATACGGATCGGAGAAAAACCGCCGGTCGCGCTCGCCTTGCAAACAGTCGACCGGTGTTGCCGCATCGACCCGGATCGGTACGCGATCGGCCCAGGGACCGGCAACACCGCTAACCTCTAGGATCAGTTTGCGGCGTATGGCGGTCACGAATTCGGAAGCGGCATAGACCGGCAGCACGAAAGCCCCAGGCCCGCCCGTAACGCACTCGGCATAGTATTGGTCGAGATGGCTGAAGCTGGGCGACGGGCTGATCAGGATCGGCAGGCCGTTGATGACGATACCCTTTGCCACCGCGGCGTCGCGTGTCGTGGTGACGGGCATCCCGGTATTGTTGGGACCATCGCCTGAAATGTCGATGACACTGCGCGTCGCCTCGAAAGCGCCTCCATCCAACAGCTTGGCGCCGAAGCCGAGCGCACCGGAAATGGAGGTGCCGCGAAAGCTCCTGAATGGGCGCGCCTCGATCTTGTCGGCGAATGCGTCGGCGCTCTCAGCGTTATCGATGACCTGCCAGGCAATGACCGCATCGTCGCGGACGGTGCCTGCCCATTCGAAATAGGCCAGCGCGATGCGGCCGGTCACACCCGAACGCACCGCATCGATGAAGTCGGGGTGGCGCAGCGCCTCGACATAGCCGGCGCGCTGCAGGGCGAATTCCCTTTCGTCCATCGAGTGTGAAATGTCGACCGCCAGCACCAGTTCGACGTCCACTGCAATGGTATTGGCCGGCGCGGCCAGTGGTGCTGCCTGAGCGCAGGCAAGGCAGGCAAGCAGGCTGATGCTTGTCGCCCAAAAGTGCGAAGCGGTTTTGGGGTAACGACATGCATAGAAACAAAGGCTTAAAACGTGTCGCATGAATCTCTTCAACGGGACGCGTTTTAAGCGCGTCAAGCATGGGTCCAACGCCGCGAACTTCCGCACGATGCCGGCAATCTTTCGCCGCGATCACGGCGAAATAAAGCTTGGCTGCGTATCGCCGGCTACGTCTCTTGGTAGGCTGCGGCGACGGCCGGGGGTGGTTCGATCGCGCCGGCCCTGATACGGACTGGCTTGAGAGGCGGTCGGTCGACGTCTTTCACGATCGCCAACGAGCGCGGAAAGAATTCAATGTTCTGCTGGCTCCGGCCAATGTTGAGGATCGCGGCGTCGGCAAGACGCGCCTCCAGCATCGACAGCACCCGACTCAGCGTCGCGCCGTCGAACGTGTCCAAAGCCTCGTCGATGATCACCCATTTCGGCTGCCGCAAAACCAGCCGGGCAAAGGCAAGCAGGCGCTGCTCGTCATCGCTCAATTCGCGCTCCCAGCGCGCCGAGCGGTCGAGCGAGGACGACAGACGCCCAAGACCGACCTCGGCAAGCACCGCCGAGATCTCGGCGTCGCTGACCGCGGCATCGGCGTGGTTGAGCACCTCGCGCAACGTGCCGAGCGGGAAATAGGGCTTGCGGGGAACGAAGGCGGGCACCTCTCCGGCCGGCATGCCGATCCGCCCGCTTCCCCACGGCCACAGACCGGCAATGGCGCGAAAGAACAGCGTCTTGCCGGCGCGCGGATCTCCAGTGATCATGACGCGCTCGCCCGCGCGGATTTCGACATGGGGCTTGGCGAGCTTCGTACATCCATCCCGCGACGCAACCTCGAGGTTCTCGAATGTCAGCCTGCCATTCGGGTTTTCGCCGATCTTGATGCGTTTTTCGGTGTCGTGCAGCACGTCCGTTTCAGCGAGCGCGATGCGGAAATCGGCGACGCGCATCAGCGTGGCGCGCCAATCGGCGATGCCGCCGATATTGTTGATGAACCAGCGCAACGAGGCATGCACCTGGTTGAAGGCGCCGACAGCCATCATGAGCCCGCCGAAGCTGATATCGCCGGCGAAATAGACCGGGGAGGCGACGAGGATCGGCGCGACGACAGTGATCCAGCCATAGGTATCGGTCACCCAGGAAAGATTGATCTGGGCGCTGTAGATGCGCCGCATCGCGCCCAGCACCGTGCCGAGGTCGAGCTCGAGCCGTCGTCTCGCGTCGGCTTCGCCGTGCGCAAGCGCGATGGCATCGACATTCTCGTTGACGCGGACCACCGAGGAGCGCAGCTCCGCTTCACGCGTATAGCGGTCGCTGTTGAAGCGGATGAGCGGCCGTCCGACCAGCCAGCTCAGCCAGGAGGCGGTACCGGCATAGAGGATCGCGGCCCACACCATGTAGCCCGGAATGGCCAGCGAATAGCCGCCGATATGGAAGACGAAGCCAGAAGACAGCGACCATAAGACGCCGACGAACGAAACAAGCAGAATCAACGACTGCAACAGCCCTATGCCGAGGCCTGTGGAAAGATCGGAGAGATGTCCGGCATCTTGCTGCAGGCGCTGGTCAGGGTTGACGCCGATGGCGCCGGCGTTGGCGAGCCGGAAGGCGCGCGCCGGCCGCATCCATTCACCGATCAGATCGAGGGTCAACGCCTCACGCAGCTTCAGCCGGATCCTCTGGTCGAGCCAGGTTTGGCCGACATTGAGCACCACAAGTCCGCCGGCGATGGCGGCAAAGACCAGAAGCTGGTGCAGGAAGCCCTGCATATCGCGCCGAGCCAGCGCGTCGTAGAAGGGCTCGTTCCAGCGATTGAGCAGAACCTGCCCGATCGAGGTTGCCACAATGACGGCGACAATGCCGACGCAGGCCCAGAGCAGGTGTTTGCGGATCGGCGAAGTCCCCAGCGCAAGCTTGATCGTCGCCAATTGGTCGCGCAAGCTGCTGGCCTCGATCGACGCGGCAACCGGCTTGGCGCTTGCCTCTATATCCGGATGATCAGCCATTGGTGAAGTCCTTGAATTCGCAAGCGGTGCTGAAACCGGTGAACATGTCGACACATTCGGGTAGCAAACCCGCCCTCGACAGATAGGTGAGAATAAGCTCGATCCCGATCACGAAAATGTCATCGACGGCTCGGCAATGTCGCCTTCCCGGTCGGCGATATCCGGCCGAGCCTTGTGGCGCCATGCGGCGAGAAAACCGGCACGAAGACGCGGCGAGATGCGCGCTGGACGACCGGCACGCCCTGATAGAGCCGCTTCTGCGCCTCGACCACGATGACGCCGGAAAAGATCGGCCAGAACCTGCGGCCGGCGCGCTCCAGCACATTGTGGAACTGCATCATGAAGCGTCGCCGCGATGGCGGGAAGAACAGGGCGTCGGACCAGGCGGCGGGCGTGAAGTTTGCTTCGCGCAGCAATTCGGTGAGCTGGCCGCGCGAAAAGGGCCGGCCGCTGCCGAACGGCGTATGCTCGAAACGGGCCCAGACACCGCGCCGGTTGGGGACGACGATGACGACGCGGCCGGCGGGCGACAGCACCCGCCAGATTTCGTTCAGCGTCTCGCGCGGGTTCTCGGCATGTTCGAGTGAATGGACGAGCAGTATGCGGTCGATGGAGGCATCGACCAGCGGCAATTCCTCATCGAAGACCAGCGCGGTTGCGGTCGGCCCCGTGGCCGGCCAGACCACCGCGCCTTGCGTCGCCGGCATGAAGGCAAAGACACGCTCCGCGTCGGTTCCGAACCGCTCCAGCCACGGCAAGGTGTAACCGAGGCCGACCAGCCGCTCATTGGGCACAACAGCCCATATCGAGGACAACGCCATGGTGATCGAGCGTTCGGCCAATCGCCCGAGCGTTGTCGAATAGAAGGAGCGAAGGTCGACGATATCGGAATGCATGCGCGGCACGCTATCTTCGATGCTGTCCAAGTTCAACAAAGGCGGATGACATCCGCGGGCAAGCGCCCTATGTCTGCGGCGACTACTGCAGCGGCCCGAAATCGATTTCGATTTCGGAAAGCACGATGCAGCAGATAAAGGTGTTAGAGCGTTCTTTGTGCGTCCAACTGGACGTACGGCGCTCTAGAGCAATTCCAGGAAAAGTGTGAAACGGTTTTCCGTCCGGAATTGCGGAAAAACAACGAGATAGAGCGGTTCGGCGTTTCCGTGAAACGCCGAACCGCTCTAGTGGAGAGATGCTATGCCGGTTGAAATCGAACAGTTCATGTGCCGCAGCGACAATTTCGGCGTGCTGGTGCATGACCCCAAAAGCGGCCAGACCGCGATCATCGACGCGCCCGAGGAGGCGCCGATCCTGGCTGCGATCGAGCGTACCGGCTGGACGCCGACGATGATCCTGACCACCCATCACCATGTCGACCATGTCGAGGCCAATCTGGCGCTGAAGGAGCGCTTCAAGCTGCGCATCGTCGGACCGGAAGCGGAAAAGGCCAAGATCCCCGGCATCGACGAAACCGTCGAGCAGGGTTCGGTCATCCACCTCGGCGAGGAGAGGATCGAGGTGATCGCCACGCCCGGCCACACGGCAGGCCATGTCTCCTATCATCTGCCGGGATCGAAAGTGGCGTTCACCGCCGATACGCTGTTCGCGCTCGGCTGCGGGCGGCTGTTCGAATGCAAGCCGCCGGTGATGTACGATTCGCTGAAAAAGCTCGCGGCACTTCCGGCCGAGACGGTCGTTTATTGCGGCCATGAATACACGCTTTCCAACGCCCGCTTCGCGCTGACCGTCGACCCGACCAATTCGGCGTTAAAGGAGCGCGCTGCGAAAATCGAGGCGCTGCGCGCCGACGGCAAGCCGACGCTGCCGACCACGATCGGCGAGGAACTGTCGACCAATCCGTTCCTGCGCTGGCACGATCCGGCAATCCGCAAGCATCTCGGCTTGGAGAACGCCTCCGACGCCGAAGTGTTCGCCGAAATTCGCAAGCGCAAGGACAATTTCTGAGCACCATTGATGGTCTGGAAACCGTGACCTTCTGGGGCCAATGACCAGTTCCGCCGAAATCATCGCAACGCTCTGCCTGAAACCGCATCCGGAAGGCGGCTGGTATGCCGAAACCTTCCGGGATGGCACGGAAGACGCGCGCGGCCATTCGACCGCGATCTATTTTCTTTTGGAGCAGGAGCAAGTGTCGGCCTGGCACCGCGTCAAGGACGCGGCCGAGGTCTGGCACTTCTATGCCGGCGCGCCGCTGGCGCTGTCGATTCATGGGGAAAACGGGCCGGTGATCGAGCAGGTGCTCGGCACGGCACTGGCGGCGGGCGAGCGGCCGCAGATCGTCGTGCCGGCAGGTTGGTGGCAGTCGGCACGCAGCCTGGGCGAGTGGACGCTGGTCGGCTGCACCGTGGCTCCGGGCTTCGATTTCGCCGCCTTCGAGCTGGCCGAACCGGGCTGGCAGCCGGGAACGACGTAGGTATATTGAGATTCAGGTCAGGCCGGCATCACCCTGATATCGACATACCTAACCCAACAGGAAACCCATCGTGATCCCCAGCTGGGCGGCGTAATACAGCATCCAGACCGCGTAGCGCATCCAGACACGGTGCGGCGAGATGCCGGTCAGCAGGAACTTTTCCGAGGCGAGCAGCCCGTCGGACGCCATGAACAGCACGGCGCCGCCAAAGACCCAGACATTGCTCAGGGTGAGTGCTGAAATTCCCATGGCAAGGATTGCCGCGATATAGACGCTGATCGGAAGGTGCAAGGCGGGGCCGACACGGCGCCAGAGCGAAAAAAGCATGGCGAGCGCGAACAGGGCCATTGCCAGGGCAATCGACCCGCGCCACGGCTCGGCCGAGAGCAGCCCGATCCCACCGCCGGAACGCAGGAACAGCGCTATGTAAAGCCCATGCGCGATTAGAAAACTGGCCAGCCCGCCGAGAAAAGCCTTTTCATCGTCGCGCGACAGGAACGCGTCGCCGACGGCGCTGAGCGCCAGTGCCGCTACGAGCAGCCACGGACCGCCCTGCAGCGAGGCCAGCACGGCAAGCATTGCCACGGCCAGCGTCTTGACCGCAGAACGCGCAAGCGTCGGCGGCATGTCGATGATGAAGGCGTAGATCACCGCCGCCACCAGCGAAAACAGCAGCGTCGCATTGGCGTTGGCGTCAATGCCGCCGGGAAACGGCATCACGCCCCAGCCTCGCCAGTTGCCTGCTTGCGCAAGAACAGCGACTTCGCCGCAAGTGCTGCCCCGCCGGTGATCAGCACGCAGGCGGCGAGAATGCGCAGGGACGGCTCGGCGAAACCGGCTGATATCAGCACCAGCGTCGACAGCAGCGGCGCGGCATAGCTCGCCGCGCCCAGCACCTGGATGTTGCCGCGCTTGACGCCTATGTCCCAGGCGTAGAAGGCCGCGCCCACCGGCATCAGGCCGAGGCCGAGCACGGCCAGCCACTGCCCGGCGCCGACAGGCAGCACCGTCTCTTCCAGCATCAGATGGCAGACAAGGGAAAGCGCTGCCGTGGCCGCACAGAACCAGGTGACGACGCTGGTCGGCACCGACGGAAAGCGCCGCGACAGCAGCGAATAGGCCGACCACAGCACGGCGCAGACGCCAGCCATCGCATAGCCAAATGCATAGCGCGCGTCGAAGGCAAGCCCGCCGCCCTTTGTGACGATCAGAAAAGTGCCGGCAAGCCCGAGCAGCGCGCCGACGACATGGTTCCAGGCCAGCCGCTCGCCCGGCATCAGCGCCGATCCGAGCACGATCAGCAGCGGCCACAGATAGGCGATGAGGCTCGCCTCCACCGCCGGCGCGTTGCGCAGCGCAGTGAAGTAGAAGAAGTGATAGCCGAACAGGCCGGCAATGCCGATCACCCACACTTGCGGCGGTATCTTCGGCCGGTTGGCGGCGGCCGGCATGAACAGCCGCGCGACGAGCCCGACGCTGGTGCCGATCGTGAAGGTGATCGCCGAAAGCAGGAATGGCGGCACCGCACCGGAAGCGTCCGTAAGCAGCGCCAGCAGCGCCCACATGGCGATCGCCGAGAAGCCGATCAGTGTTGCGCGCCCCATGTCCGTCGGCCTCACGCCTGTTTCTGGCGGCGCGCAATCGCGCCTATTCTGTTGCTTCGAACCGCTCCGCGCTGACGGTGAGAGTGCCGATTTTCGTGCTGACGGTGGCGTGGATCGGCGCATATACGCCAGTTTGACCGACCGGCGCAAATGTCACCATGATGCGGCTGCGATCCTTCAGGTACTTCAAAGCTTTGCGGTTCTTGCGGTACCCCGCCACCGGCTCAAAGCCCAGTCTGCAGGTGACGGTCTCGCCCTTGTAGCCGCGCACCGAGATCGAACCTTTCGAATAGTATGTCAGCGTCAGATTGGCGCGCATCTCGCCGTCATAGAGTTTCACCGTGCGCCCGCATACCTTGTCGAGGCTATCGGCATGGATGACGGTGGCGGCCATCGGATCGAGCACCGACGCGAGATGGCTGGCGCCCAGCGGTATCCAATTTTTGGGATTGCGCTTCTTCGGCGCAGGCACGACCTTCGTCGCGATAACAGTGCCATTGGCGAACTGGATATCGATCATCGACGCCTTCTCGCCCGACGTGTAGTCGGCGCGGAACGTTTGCGGCTGCAATTGCTTGCCCGAAATCTTGCCTTTTGACGAGACCGTGCCGCGTGTGTCGTCGAAGATTGTGGCGAGGCCGGCGCTGGAGACGCTGCCGTCGATCGAATAGGTATCGCCTTCGTAACTGCTGGAAAAGGTTGCTTTCGCCACCGAGAGGCCGAGGATCGATACCGTATACTCGCCCTTGAAGGACTGTGGCGTAGCGGCAAACGCTGCGGTCGGCAGTGCAACGGCAAGCGAGGCAAGAAGAGCAAGAGACGAACGAAGCATGGCGGGGATCGATCCTCGATTTTTCAGCGGAAGCGGACAACTCCGGCCTGGCATCTCGTTGTGCGACCGCTTATAGGCTGAATTCCGGCCTTTATGTGAAAGGCGTCGTCACACCCGTGCGCAAGCCGGAGCTTGACGCATCGGCGAAATGCAACTATGGAACGCCAACTTTTTCCATAAGGCCGCCTGACCGAAACCGCGCGCCAACCGGCGCGGGTCGAATGTTTGGCCAGACCGAGAACTGAAGGTTTAGAACCATGTCCCGCACCTGCGAACTCACTGCCAAGGCAGTCATATCCGGCAACAATGTGAGCCACGCCAACAACAAGACCAAGCGTCGCTTCCTGCCCAATCTCGTCAATGTGACGCTGATCTCGGAAGCGCTGAACCAGAATGTGCGCCTGCGCATTTCGGCCAACGCGCTGCGTTCGGTCGAGCATCGCGGCGGCCTTGATGCTTTCCTGGCCAAGGCCGACGCCAAGGAGCTGTCGCAGCGCGCGCGCCTGCTGAAGAAGCAGATCGCCAAGAAACTTGCCGAACAGCCGGCCGCTTAATTTTTTCAGGCAACCGCCTTCCAAGGAGTGTCGTCCGAGCTCGGCATGACACCCCGCTGGTTCCATTACCCAGGATAAAAAAATGAGTTTTTTTTCCCGATACCTGCCCTTTGTTGCGGCCATGGCGCTTGTCGTGGTGGCGTCGAACATCCTTGTGCAGTTCCCGCTGCAAGGTGCGATCGGCGGCTTGTCGCTGGCCGACATTCTGACCTGGGGCGCCTTCACCTATCCCTTCTCCTTCCTGGTCACCGACCTTGCCAACCGCCGCTACGGCCCGGCCGTGGCGCGCCGAATCGTGTTTGTCGGCTTCACGGCGGCGGTGATCTGCTCGGTCGTCATCCCGCCCTTGCTGTTCCGCTACGGTCTGATCGAGTTCGAAACGGCCGCCGACCGGCTGGTGCGCATTGCGGCGGCTTCCGGCACCGCGTTCCTGATCGCGCAACTGCTCGACGTGACCGTGTTCAATTGGCTGCGCCGGCAGAGCTGGTGGCGGGCGCCGATCGTCGGCACGCTGGTCGGCTCGGTGTTCGACACCGCCGTGTTCTTCACCGTCGCCTTTTCAGCGGCGTTCGCCTTCGCTGGCCCCAACGATGGCTTCGCGCTTGAAACCGCGCCGCTGATGGGCGTGCTGCCGGTCGAGACCATGCGCTGGGTGTCATGGGCGCTCGGCGACCTTGGCGTGAAGCTGATCATCGCCGTGGTGGCGCTGATCCCCTACCGGCTGCTTGCCGCCCGCTGGAGCCAGCCGGCACTGGCGGCATAGACCATGATCCCTGAGAGTGGGCGCCGGTTTTCGGAAAAGATCTTGCTCACAGGGTCTCGAGCATGATCCCATGGGACCAGCTCGATAGCGCGAATACGCCTGCCGGCGACCACGAGCTTCGTCTGAAACAACGCGGCGCCGAATTCTCGATCATGCTCGGCTCGAACGAGTTGATGAACAGCCGCCTCAGCGGCTCAGAGGAAGCGCTGGCCAGGCTGTCCTGCCAAAGGATTGCCGGCCGGCGGCAGTCGAAAATCCTGATCGGCGGGCTGGGCATGGGCTTCACGCTGCGCGCCGCCCTTGCCGAGCTTGGCACCGATGCCGGCATTGTTGTCGCCGAGTTGGTACCCGCCGTCGTGGCGTGGGCGCGCGGCCCGATGGCCTCGGTGTTCGATGGCTGTCTCGACGATCCGCGCGTGACCGTTCGCGAGGCGGATGTCGGACGGCTCATCAAGTTGGACGTGGCAACCTATGACGCCATCCTGCTCGACGTCGACAATGGGCCGGAAGGGATTGTCCACGGGGCCAATGACGCTCTTTACAGTATAGCCGGGTTGAACAGAGCGAGAGCAGCGCTCAAGCCCGGCGGCGTGCTGGCGGTCTGGTCGCAGGGGCCCGACAGCGGCTTTACCCGCAGACTCAAGCAGGCGGGCTTCTCGGTCGAGGAAGTTAGGGTCCGCGCCAATGGGAAGCGCGGCGCCCGCCACGTCATCTGGATCGCGACCAACGAGCAATAGGCCGAATTCTCTTTGCGAAGCTGCGAACATCGAAGAGCTCGAGACGGCAGCCTCGCCATCAGCCAATCGCCGGCCGCACGTTCTCAATCCTCGTGCAGCACAAATTCCAGATAGAGATTACGCTGTAGCATCGAGTGGTTGTCGTCCGAGATCAGCGACACCATCAGTGCGCCGTCGTCGCGGGTCCAGACGTCGAGCCCTTCCATATTGTCGATCTGGTAGGCCATGTCGGCTTCCATCAGCACCGGCCCGTCGGCAACGGCGCCCTTCTCGACGCTTTCGCCATAGATGCGCCTCAGCCGCATCTTGACCCCGCCAGCCATCGAAAAGCTGCGCTCCAAAAGCAAGAGGTCGCCGTCCGGCAGGAATGCGCCGTCGGTAATGTCGAAATTGCCGTTGCGCTTGACGGTGAAGACACCCTTGTGCGGCCCTCCGATAACAGCCGCATAGATGTTGCCGGCCGTGTCGAGGCTCTTCTCCGACACCACGACCAGCCCGCCTTGGTGCTGGCCGTTAGGATGGGCGTGGGTGACGGCCTCAAAGCCGCGATTCAGGCGAAGTTCCCAGGCTGGAATCAGGGAATCCAATTGCTTGAACGGCGGCTCCATATCGTGCGGGTCGATCTTGAACTGGGAAACACGGTGGTTGCGCTCGAAGCCGACCGTGGCAATGCCACCCTTGACCGCAAGGCCTTCGGCGTCGACCTTCCATTTCTTTTCGATCAGGCCCGCCTCGTCGACCATCTGCTGCATGCGGAAATTCCGCATGCCCGATGGGCGCTTGTCCGCATCATGGGTAACCGTGCCGAAGAACCAGAAACCGGTGTCGGCGACGCCGATGAAATCACTGCCGGGCTTGAGGAAGCGAAACGCCGACAAAGCGCCGAAATCGCGTGACGGCGAGGTCATTTCCAGCCCGCCGACGAATTCGAGCGGGCCGAACCGCTTTTCGTCACGGCCGATATGAAACCGGTCTATCAGCCGTGCCGAGATTTCGATCAGCTCGACCGAAACGCTGCCGGCGGCGATGCAAGGCGACAGGGCGATGCCGGCAACGAACAGCGCTGTGACGGCGAAAAGCGTCTGCCGAAAGCCGCCCCGCGAAAAAATCATCCGGCGCGCCGCATGCCGCCGCGTCGCGTGTTCCGCGTACTTTCCTCGCCGAACAGTGAGGCCAGTTGCTCGGTCATGGCGCCGGCCAGTTCCTCGGCATCGACGATGGTGACGGCGCGGCGATAGTAGCGGGTAACGTCGTGGCCGATGCCGATGGCCAAAAGCTCGACCGGCGAGCGCGTCTCGATCAATTCGATCACCGCGCGCAGATGCCGTTCGAGATAGTTGCCCGGATTAACCGACAGCGTCGAATCGTCGACCGGCGCGCCGTCCGAGATCATCATCAGGATCTTGCGTTGCTCCGGCCGGGCGATCAGGCGGTTGTGCGCCCACAGCAGCGCCTCGCCGTCGATATTTTCCTTGAGCAGGCCCTCGCGCATCATCAGCCCGAGATTGCGGCGCGCCCGTCGCCACGGATGGTCGGCGGATTTGTAGATGATGTGGCGCAGGTCGTTGAGCCGGCCGGGATTCGGCGGCTTGCCTTCCTTCAGCCATTTCTCGCGTGCTTGCCCGCCCTTCCAGGCGCGGGTGGTGAAGCCGAGGATCTCGACCGAGACGCCGCAGCGTTCCAGCGTGCGCGCCAGAATGTCGGCGCAGGTGGCGGCGACCGTGATCGGCCGGCCGCGCATCGAGCCCGAATTGTCGAGCACCAGCGTCACCACCGTGTCGCGGAATTTGGTGTCACGTTCCTGCTTGAAGGACAGCGGCTGCATCGGATCGATGACGACGCGCACCAGCCGCGCCGGATCGAGATAACCCTCTTCGAGATCGAAATCCCAGGACCGGTTCTGCTGCGCCATCAGGCGGCGCTGCAGCCGGTTGGCCAGCCGGCCGACGACGCCGGAAAGGTTGGCAAGTTGCTTGTCGAGAAAGGCCCGCAGCCGATCCAGCTCTTCCTCTTCGCACAGGTCCTCCGCACCCACCGTCTCGTCGAAGGCGGTGGTGAAGACCTTGTAGTCGATCTCCTTCGACAGATTGGTGAAGGGATTGTCGTTGCGGCGCGCCTCGCCGGGCGTCTCGGCATCGGCGTCGTCATCGTCGGACAGGTCGTCGGCGGTGGCATCGGATGCCTCCGTCTCGGCCGATTGCTCGTCGTCGGACGACGCTTCGGTGTCGTCGGACTGCGATTGCTCGGAGCCGGAATCACCCTCGCCGCCCTCCTCACTCTGCTCCTCGCCCTGCGGCTGGTTGTCGGCGTTGTCCTCTGAGTCTTCCGTCTCCTGGGCGTCGCCGAGTTCCTCGGCCATTTCCATGGAAGCCAGCATCTCGCGCACGACACGGGCGAAAGCCTGCTGGTCGTCGAGCTTGGCCGACAGCCCGTTGAGATCGGCGCTGGCCTTCTCCTCGACCCACGGACGCCAGAGGTCGACCAGCCGCTCGCCGCTCTTTGGCACGGTGCGGCCGGTCAGCTTTTCACGCACCATCAAGGCTAGCGCTTCCTCGATCGGCGCGTCGGCCTTGTCCTTGACGTCGATAAGGTTCGCTCTGGCGTATTTGTCCTCGAGCATCGAGCCGATATTGTCGGCCACACCTTGCATGGCGCGGGAGCCGATCGCCTCGACGCGGGCCTGCTCGACCGCATCGTAGATGGCGCGGGCCTGCTTGCCTTCCGGCGCCAGCCGAGTGTGGATGCGCGTGTCGTGACAGGCGCGCTTCAACGCCATGGAATCGCCGAGCCCGCGGGTGATGGCGATATCGGCCTTCGACGCTTTTTTCGGAAGTTCAGGCAGCCGGGCGCGGCTGCCGGCCAGCGCCGGCCGATCCTTGGCGAAACCGACTTCGAGGTCCTTGTCGCCGGCAATCGCGCGCATGCAGACGGTGACGGCGCGCTTGAAGCTGTCAGCTTCAGAACCCGTCTTCGACTTGTTGCGCGTGTTGTCGCCCGGACCCGCCATCATACATCTCTATTTTGCTGCCGGCTGCTGGCCAAATTGAGCGCGAAGGTGGCCGACAACCTCTTCCACCGAGATCGTAAAGTAGCCTCCTTTCCCGCTGTCATATGCATGTCTCCACAGACTGTATCCGTTGTCAAAACCATTAGGAATCGAACCGATCCGTTCAAGTTCAATTACACTTTTTCTCAGCGCGTCGGCGGCTACAGGAAGGTGGGGGACAGTTTGTAGCTGCTTGCCGCCATTCGGAATTGGAGCGTCGGTAACTGAGACCGATACGATCGGCTGGCTTTCGCCATCGAAGTTATCGACTGCGCCAACGATTAACCGCGATGATACCGGTGTCGCGCCGCGATAAGTCCAAATTTGCCCGGCTTTGAATGGTTCATTCTGGGCCATAGCCGCCTGACAGATACCAAAGCAGAAGATTGAAAAACTCCATAGGAATATCCGGAGGATCGTTCCCATGGGATCGGTGTTACCCCAGCACCACATTGGCGGCCGATTCGGGCAGATCCTGGCCGAAAGCGCGCTGGTAGAACTCGGCAACGAGCGAGCGTTCCAGCTCGTCGCACTTGTTGAGGAAGGTCAGCCTGAACGCCATGCCGATATCGCCGAAGATCTCGGCATTCTCGGCCCAGGTGATGACCGTGCGCGGGCTCATGACAGTCGACAGGTCGCCGTTGATGAAGGCCGAACGCGTCATGTCGGCGACACGCACCATCTTGTTGACGATCTCCTTGCCCTTGCTGTCGCGATAGTGCTTGGCCTTGGCCAGCACGATGTTCACCTCATTGTCGTGCGGCAGATAGTTCAGCGTGGTGACGATCGACCAGCGATCCATCTGCGCCTGGTTGATCTGCTGGGTGCCGTGATAGAGGCCGGTGGTGTCGCCGAGACCGACGGTGTTGGCGGTGGAGAACAGCCGGAACGCCGGATGCGGGCGGATGACCCGGCTCTGGTCGAGCAGCGTCAGCCGGCCGGACGACTCCAGCACTCGCTGAATGACAAACATCACGTCCGGACGGCCGGCATCGTACTCGTCGAAGCAGAGTGCGACATTGTGCTGGTAGGCCCAGGGCAGGATGCCGTCGCGGAATTCGGTGATCTGCAGCCCTTCCTTGACGACGATGGCGTCCTTGCCGACGAGGTCGATACGGCTGACATGGCTGTCGAGATTGACGCGCACCATAGGCCAGTTGAGACGGGCGGCGACCTGCTCGATATGCGTCGACTTGCCGGTGCCGTGATAGCCCGACACCATGACGCGGCGGTTGTAGGCAAAGCCGGCGAGGATCGCCATCGTCGTGTTCTTGTCGAACAGATAGTCGGGATCGATGTCGGGCACATGCTCGCTCGTCACCGAATAGGCCGGCACCACCATCTTGGACTCGAAGCCAAATTTCTCCTTCACCGACACGGTGCTGTCTGGCAGGTTGGCGATGTCGCGATCGACCTTGTTCATCTTTATCAACGTCTCCACGGGCGAACGCCGCGTTTTGCCGGCAATCGATTTTGTTCGGGGGCGGTCTTAGAGCCTTTTCCAACCTTATGAAAGTTGGAAAACGACACGAACCGAATGGTCGCTCAGCACAATCCTGCCTGCTTGAGCACACGATAGGCCTGGAGCACATCGCGGAACCGGTCTTCCGAACCTCTGTCGCCGCCATTCGCATCCGGATGGTGGCGTTTCACCAGTTCCTTATAACGCGCCTTGATATCCTTGCCAGTCGCCTTTGTATCAAGGCCAAGCGTTTCCAGCGCCTTGGCCTCAAGCGGCTTGGCCTTGCGCTCCCGCGCTTCGCGCGGATCCTTCGGGCCTTTGAACAGGTCGAACGGATCGCGCATGCGGTTGTAGTAGCCGGCGCGGCCGGAACGCTGCTGGGCGAAATCGGGCGAGGAGCGCGTCGAGGCGCCGTTGACGCCCATCTTCCAGGTTGGCCGGTGGCCGGTCATCGCTTCCTTCTGGAAGCGGGCGATCTCGGTATCGGGGACACCGGAGAAATAATTGAAGCCCTTATTGTACTCGCGCACATGATCGAAGCAGAACTGGAAATATTCGCCCTCCTTCATGCGCCCGACCGGCGCGCGATGGGTGCCGGCCTCCTTGCAACCGTCCCATTGGCAGATCGGCGAGCGCGACTTCAGCTCCGCATCCTTCTCCGGGCGGATGCGAATTTTTTCGAAATATTTGGGGTACGGTTTCATCTCACCCATTTATGGGCTGTTCGCTGGTGCGAAACAAGAATTGACATTTTTGCAATGATCGCCCTAACCGCTGAATCGGGGCATAAAGCGGGCGATCGGCGAATTTTGTCGCGGCGACGGTACCGCGCTTCCTTCCGGACGCGCAAAGGGCGCCGATTTTCGAGGGTCATGCGCCCGCATATGTGGTGAAGGGAAGTACGAATGTCCATACAGTCAACGATGGAAGGCAAGTTGAAGAAGGCGTTCTCGCCGGAGCGGCTGGTGATCATCAACGAAAGCCATCTGCATGCCGGCCATCACCATCAGGATTCCGACCATCACGGCACTTATGACGGCACCGGCGAGACGCATTTCCGCGTCCGCATCGTCTCCTCAGCCTTTGCCGGCATGAGCCGAATCGAGCGCCATCGCGCGGTCAACGCATTGCTGGCCGACGAGCTGAATGCTGGTGTCCACGCGCTGGCGATCGAGCCGGCCGCGCCGGACGAAAAGATCAGGTGGTAGGCTTCAGCCGAGCGCCGCCTTCAGGAAAGTCATCACTGCACGGGTCAAGGTGTCGCCTTCGCCGAAGTCGCGGTTGATCGACATGTGCGAATAAGCGCTGCCGTCGAACAGTGTCACCTCGGTTCCGGTCGCCCGCAGGCGCTCGGCGAAGGCCCGTGAGGCCGCCGCACGACCCGATGCGCGCGAATAGGCGATAAAGGTCGGCGGATGTTTGCGGCTCCCGACATGGGTCGCAGGCGACAGCACGCGCCACTGCGACGGGTCGGGAAAGGCCCGGGCATAGGCCGGTGTCATGCCGCCGCTCCTCGCAAGCGCCTCCAGATCATAGGCCCTGGTATCGTTCAGAACCAGCGCCGCGACGCCGGGCAGACCGCCGCGCAGCCCGGTCAGTGCGGCGAGATGGCTGCCGGCCGAATGGCCCATCACCGCTATCCGGTTCGGATCGCCGCCGTATCTGGCGATATTGGCGCGCACGTAACGATATGCCTGCTCGACATCGTTGGCCTGGGTGGCGACATCAGCCTTAGGCAGCATCCGGTAGTCGATCGAGACGAAGCAGAAGCCATTGTCGAGCAGGAAGCGCGGCTTGACGTCGACGTTGGTGCGATTGCCGGCTCGCCAGGCACCGCCATGGATGAAAAGGACCACAGGCAGGGAGCTAGCGCCAGCGCGCGCGTAGATGTCGAGCCTGGCCGGTCCGTAGTCGAAAGTTTGCGGAGATGGCAAAAGCCGGCGCGGCGCCGCCGAAGCGCTGGCCGGCAACAAAGCCATCGACATCAAAAGCAGGATTCGCCGATCGATCACCGTCATCTCCAGACAGCCCAGCCGAAAAGTGCACGCCGGCGCGGCGAGCGTGCAGTCAAGGATTGGTGAGCCGCGACAGAACCTACCAGAACTAGATGTCACCGGCCGGCCTGATCCTCAGCCTTGCAATCCGGTTCTTGTCGCGCTTCATGACGACGAAGCGCTTGCCGTGAAAGGTGAACGCCTGCTTCTCGTCCGGGATCAATTGCGTCTCGTGGATGACGAGACCGGCAATGGTGGTGGCTTCTTCGTCCGGCAGGTCCCAGGCGAGCGCCCGATTCAGGTCTCGGATCGACACAGTGCCGTCGACGACGACGGAGCCGTCGGCTTCCTGCTTGACGCCCTGCACGTCGATGTCGTGCTCGTCGGCGATCTCCCCGACGATTTCCTCGATGATGTCCTCCAGCGTCACCAGCCCCTCGACCTCGCCATACTCGTCGACGACGACTGCGAAATGCGCCTTGCGACGCAGGAAGGCGTTGAGCTGTTCCTGCAGTGTCGTGGTATCGGGCACGAACCACGGTTTTGAAGCGATCTTCATCACGTCGATCTTGGAAAAGTCGTTGCCGACATCGTTCAGCGCGCGCAGCAGGTCCTTGGCATGCAGAACGCCGACGATGTTGTCGAGCGAGCCCTTCCACAAGGGCATGCGGGTATGCGGGCTCTGCAGGATCTCGCGCACCACCGCTTCCGGCGGATTGTCGGCATTGACCGAGCGCATGTTGGTGCGGTGGACCATGACATCGGACACTTCGAGCTCGTCGAGATCGGACAGGCGGCCGATGCGGGCGTGATCCACGCGCACCACCTGGCCGTCGCGCCGAAAATCGTCGACGGCGCCTCGCGCTTCATCATGGTTCGAATGCTGCGGCTCGATGCGCTGCAGTTCATAGCCGAAGGCAGCGAGCAGGCGCGCGCGAAAGGCGAAAGCGAGCAGGCCGAGCCCGGCCAAGACACCAGCGGCAATCCAGCCGGCCTCGTTCATCCCGGGCGGCTCTTCTGCTGACCCGGGCTGCCTTTCGGCTGACCCGGGCGGTTCTCCCTCAGAAACGACAGCACTTCTGATCCCGGCACATCCTTGGCGATGAAAGCCTGGCCGATGCCGCGCGTCAGGATGAAGGTTAGCGCGCCGCGCGAAACCTTCTTGTCCTGGGTGATGAAGGCAAGCAGCGCTTCGGCATCAGGCAATTCACCCGGAATATCGGCCATGCGCCAGGGCAGGCCAACAGCGCGAAGATGCGCCTCGACGCGCGCCGCATCGTCGGGACTTGCCAGGTTGAGGCGTGACGAAAAGCGATAAGCCAGCGCCATGCCGATGGCGACTCCCTCGCCGTGGACGAGACGGGCGCTGTCATAGTGGGTGGCGGCCTCGAGCGCATGGCCGAACGTGTGGCCGAGATTGAGCAGCGCGCGGTCGCCGGTCTCGAACTCGTCGCGGGCGACGACATCGGCCTTGGCGCGGCAGGCTTCGGCGATGGCCTCGGCCCGCTCCGGGCCGCCGGCGAACACTTGGCCCCAGTTTTCCTCCAGCCAGGCGAAGAAGTCGGGGCGATCGATGAGCCCGTATTTGGCGAGTTCGGCGTAACCCGCCCGGAAATCCCGGATCGGCAGCGTATCGAGCACTTCGGTGTCGGCCAGCACCAGTTTCGGCTGATGGAAGACGCCGACGAGGTTCTTGCCGCGCGCGCTGTTGATGCCGGTCTTGCCGCCGACGGAAGAGTCGACCTGCGCCAGCAGCGAAGTCGGGACCTGCACGAAATTCATGCCGCGGCGCACGATGCCGGCGGCAAATCCGGCCAGATCGCCGATGACACCGCCACCGAGCGCGATGACGACATCGCCGCGTTCCAGTCTTGCGGCGAGCACGCCGTCCACCACCTCTT
>NZ_RZSX01000180.1:0-8800 GCF_004023105.1 Mesorhizobium sp. M5C.F.Ca.IN.020.32.2.1
TCGCCGGCCAGACCGTCGGCATCAAACAGGTCGAGGACCATATCTGGCTGGTCAGCTTCGTGGACTATGATCTGGGATATTTCGACGATGAGACATGCAGGCTCGAACCACTCCAAAACCCTTTCGGCCAAAAGTGTTACCCATGTCTCCGGTATAAACCGTAACCTATGTGTCCAGAATGGACCCATTCCAATTGGCGCGCCGGACGAGATTCGAACTCCTGACCCCCAGATTCGTAGTTTATTTTCGGCACTTTCCGATTGTATCCGCATTTCCGCCTTCGCCCGCAATTCCTATCTCCTTCAGAACTCTGACCCAACACTCTCATTGCCTCTTGGACGACCGGTAAAGCGATCAGCTTCGTCAAATTCGAAAAAGGGGGAGCATCGCTCCGTCGGCAATGCCTCAGACGACATCAAAAATCCTGGTCGCCGCACGTCACGGAAGGCATCGCCATGAACCCCCGGCGTTGATCGAGTTGAAGAAGACCAAGCAGAAGGGCATCACCAAAAAACTGCAGACCCGGCTACTCATTCGGAAGAGCACCGGGCCCGCGCCGGAATAAGCGGGGACGTTTATAGCGGTGTCCAGACTGTCACCCTTAAGCACCGCCCACAGGGATGTTACCGTCTCTGGAACGTCGGCGATCACAGCGTTATGCGTTTGCGGCCCGACTCACGCGCGTCGGATATCTGTCGCTCGAAGACGGAAGCCGTCGTTGTATGGCGCAACCCCACCGGAGTGGAAGTGCGAGTTTGCCTGACCCGCAATGACGAATGCTATGTCTGGCGCTCGTCGGGGATAACCGCAGTGGCTTCAACCTCGATCAGGTAGTCGGGGAAGGCGAGTGTTTCGACACCTATCAGCACATCGGTCGGATAGTGGTCTCCGAATACTGCCCGGCGCCCCGGGTCAATCATCGGCAGAAACTCGCGCTTGTAGTTTGCCACATAAATGCCGAGCCGGGTCACGTCCTCCGGCCTTGCGCCCGCTGCTTTGATAGCCAAGCTCAGATTCGCAAACGCCTGAGCCGCCTGCGCCCTCATATCGCCCCGCCCGACGAGATTGCCGTTCACGTCTTCCGGGTATTGCCCAGCGATGAAGACCATCCGGCTCCCGCGCGCGATGATCACATGGGTGTAGTTATTGGGAGCATCTATCCCTTCAGGATTTATGCACAGGTGCGCCATTTGAACCTCCTCATTGAGATGTCTTCGACGGTTCCGCCTCGACAGTCACAGCCCATCGCCAGGCGATGAACTCCTCGACAATCTGCCGGTATCTGGCGCCGTCGAAACTGGCGAAATGCCCCCCATGACAGGTGCGAACGGGTAGCTCCCGTATGCGCTCGCAAGATGCGAGATACTGATCCTGATCCGCGCCGTACCAGCTGGTCCGCCCGATACCGCGGGATCCATTGTGAACCGCGTCGCCGCTGAAAAGGATCTGATCGCGGCGGTCATAGAGCATGATCGATCCGGGCGAATGGCCGGGTACGTGGATGACCTCGAAGGCGCGGTCGCCCAGGTCGATGACGTCCCCGCCCTCCAGTAGCCTCGTCGGCGCGGCGGGCGTGATCTTGTGGCTTTTGACCTCCAGAGGGTCGATTGGGACGGCGATCATCTCCGGCACCGCATAAGGGTCGTAGATCGTGTTCGCTCCCGTGGGATTCGCCAAAACAGATGCCTCGGCGGAGTGAATGCAGCGACATTCGAATTCGTGGTTGCAGCCGATATGATCGCAGTGGCTGTGGCTCGATACCGCTACGACATTGCGGCTGACGTCCTCGCCCAGGAAGCTGCGCAGCGACACATAGCCGAACCCGGTGTCGAAGAGCAGATTCCGGTGGCGTCCGCGCACCAGCCACATGTTGCAGCCGTGGCCTTCGTCTATGAACGTCTCGCGGATCTTGAATATGTTCTCGTCCACGCGTTCCGAGCGGTACCACTCCTGACATGAAAACTCGGAGAAACGTCGAAACATCCGATGCCACCTCGGCTGCTGTTTTCTGTTTTAGACCTGCGAGACGAACTTGGTGGAAAGGTAGGCATCGATGCCTTCAGTGCCGCCTTCCGAACCGATGCCGGAATCCTTGACCCCTCCAAACGGTGTCTCCGGAAGACTCAAGCCCAGATGGTTGATCGTCACCATGCCGCTCTCTATCGCCGATCCCAAAGCAGCGGCCGTCTTGCCGGACTGGGTGTAGGCATAGGCCGCCAGGCCGTAAGGAAGGCGATTTGCCTCCTCGACCGCATCATCGAATGTCCGGAATGGTCTTACAAAGGCGACTGGGCCGAAAGGCTCCTCATTCATGGCGAGCGCATCGATAGAGGGATTTGCAATCACAGTAGGCTCGTAAAAGTAGCCCTGGTTACCGATCTGCTTGCCGCCGGTTCTGATTTCACCTCCGGCTTTGATCGCGTCAGACACATAGGCGTCGATCGCGTCCAAACGGCGCCTGTTCGCCAGCGGACCCATCTTAGTACCGTCCGCCAGCCCGTCACCGACCTGGATGGAAGCTGCCTTCTCGGCGAATCTTTCGACGAAGCTTTCGAATACCGATTCCTGGATAAGGAATCGGGTCGGCGAGATACACACCTGTCCTGCATTCTTGAACTTCGCCGTGCTCAGCCCATCCACTGCCGCATCGATATCCGCGTCCGAAAAGACGATCGCCGGCGCGTGCCCGCCAAGTTCCATGGTCGCCCGCTTCATATAAAGCCCGGCCAGCGACGCAAGCTGCTTTCCGACGGCCGTGGAACCCGTGAACGAAACCTTCCGGATGACCCGGTGTGAAATGAGGTACTGCGAGATCTCCGCCGGCTCGCCAAAGACAAGGTTGATCACCCCTCGAGGAAGCCCTGCTTCGACGAATGCCGACACGAGTTCCGCCGGCGATGCCGGGGTTTCCTCGGGCGCTTTGATGATGACAGAGCAGCCAGCCGCCAGCGCCGCCGAGATCTTGCAGACGATCTGCAGGATGGGAAAATTCCAGGGCGTGAAGGCTGCGACGGGCCCGACCGGCTCGCGAACGGTGAACTGGTGAACGCCTTCGCCGCGCGCGGGGATGACACGTCCGTAGCTGCGCGTCGCCTCCTCGGCAAACCAGTCATTGGTTTCGACGGTCGCCTGGACTTCGTTCAGGGCTTCGTAAAGCGGCTTTCCCTGCTCGATCGAGATCAGTCGCGCGATCCTGTCTTCACGCTCGCGAAGAATGGCGGAGGCGCGGAGCATGGTCTTCGCGCGCTCCCGTGCGGGGACCTTACGCCAGACGGAGAAACCGCGCTGGGCTGCCGAGACAGCATCCCCAAGATCGGCCTCGCTGGCCTTTGCTACAGTCCCGATCACTTCTTCCGTCGCCGGATTGAGCACCGTGATGGTCTCGCCGGCCGATCCGCCGCGCCAGCTGCCATCGATGTACAACAGCGTGTCCTGATACATGAGAACTCCCTTCTGAAGCACCGCACCTTCCAAGGCGCGCTGCTAATTTGCATCAGGCGCGCGAGATGCCTCTAATGAGATCCGCGCCCTTTTCAGCGATCATGAGTGTCGATGAGTATGTGTTGGCGGACGGCATTGCCGGCATCACCGATGCATCTGCGATGCGCAGACCGGCGAGGCCGTGTACCTTGAGCTTGGGGTCGACGACCGCCAGCGGATTGCTTCGCGGCCCCATGCTGCAGGCGCCCATGAAATGGTACCCGGTGTTGCCGGTGCGCTGCGCGAACTCCAGCAAGGCCTGGTCGCTTTGGACCGGTAGTCCAGGCTCTTCCTCACGCTCTGCAAAGCGGGCAAGCGGTTCCGCAGCCATGAACCGGCGCGCCAGCCGAAGCGCCCTGACGACGACCGTTTGATCCGTCGAGGCCGAGAGATAGTTCGGCTGGATCACCGGTGACGCAGTTGGATCAGGCGAGATGATCGATATATGACCGACGCTTTCCGGTCTGTGCTGGCTGAACCCGCATGTCACCGCCGGAAAATCGTCCAGCACATAGACGTGGTCCGGCTTGTAGCTGCCAGGCGTGAAAATGTACTGGATATCCGGCCTGTGGACAGAGGTATGTGACCTGCAGAACGCATAGACGACGGACGGGCTAAGCGAGAGGATGCTCGACGCTCCCGCCAGCCACTTCATTATCTCGAGGCCGAGGCGCCACCCCCTCGCTTGCTGATTCAGGGAGATGACACCCTCTTTCATGCGCTGATTGATGTGGATGAAGTAGTGGTCGCGAAAATTCCGACCGACGCCGGGCAGATGGTGCCGCAGTTCTATCCCGGCTTTCGACAGCATGGCTCCATCACCAATGCCGGACAATTGCATGATGCGCGTCGTGTTGATGGTGCCTGCGCAGAGAATGACCTCACGGCGGCAACGCACAAGCACACGGTCGGATGGATTGCCGTCCTTGAAATACCAAACGGCTGAGACCCGGCCATTCTCGATGAGAAGATCGTAGACCTGTGAGAAGGGTCGGATGCTGACGTTTGAGCGCTTCAGCGCCGGGTGGAGGAAAGCTGTCGCAGCCGAAACGCGGAAGCGACCTCCGATCATGCGCTGGAAATAGCCGACCCCTTCCTGCTCTGCGCCGTTGTAATCAGGATTGCGTGCGACACCCGTCGATTGCACGCTCTCGATGAAGGCCTCACAAAGCTCATTCTTCCAGCCGGGATCGCTGACAGTGAGGTTGCCTTCCCGACCACGGTAGCGGGCCTCGCCGGGGCCAATACGTCGCTCCGAGCGCCGGAAATAGGGAAGAACGTCCTCATAGCCCCATCCCGGATTACCCATCCGGGCCCAGTCATCGAAATCTTCCGCCTGCCCGCGATTGTAGACCAGACCGTTAAGTGAGCTCGAGCCTCCGTACACCCGGCCCTGGGGAAGCGGAATCGCTCGCCCGCCGCTACCCGGACCTGGTTCGGATTTGAACGGCCAGATCAGCTGCGGGTCGGTGAGCGTCTTGACGTACCCCGCGGGAATATGAAGGAACGGGTTTCGGTCCGGTCCGCCGGCCTCCAGAACGAGAATGCTAGACTTGCCGTCCGCGCTCAGACGATTGGCGATAACCGAGCCGGCGCTACCGGCGCCAACGACGATGTAATCGAAGCTCGCTGCCTGAAGCTGTGTCATCGCGTTCATCTGAGATACTGCCCTGGACTGCTGATGAACAAGGGATGATCTAATCCGGCAAAAGCGTCACAGCGCCGGGCTGCGGAAGAATGGCAACAGGCCCGTTGACCGGAAACTCCTCTGCCGGGCCGGGTTTGTTGGGAAGGTGGACCTGGAAGGGAATATCGCCGTCCAGGGTCACGTAGGCGATAGAGCGAGATCCAAGGTACACCAGACGCTCGACCTGGCCCTTGAGGCCTTCTCGGTGATCTCGGGTTCCCTGGGAGAGGGTCAGATGCTCCGGCCGCATGAAGACCTGGCAGTGCTCTCCCGCACGAGCGTCAGGATGTGGCGGGGCATCCAGTCTTATCTTCCCGGCCGGTCCACAATCAAGAAACCACCCCTTCGCTCCCTCGTTAAGCAACGTTCCTTCGATGCGGTTGCAACGACCCATGAAGTCGGCGACGAAAAGGGATCCGGGGCTGCTGTACACCTGCTTGGGCGTGCCAATCTGCTCAACCTTTCCGCCATTCATGATGACGATGCGATCCGACATGGCGAGCGCCTCTTCCTGATCGTGCGTCACGAGAACGGTGGCGATGCCAAGCCGAAGCTGAAGCTCGCGAACCTCCTCCTGCATCCGGCCACGAAGCTTCGCGTCGAGGTTGGAAAATGCCTCATCGAGCAAAAGCATCGACGCGCCGCTCGCAAGGACTCGCGCGATAGCAACACGCTGTTGCTGCCCGCCGGAAAGCTCGTTCGGTCGACGGTCCTCATAGCCTTCCAGCTTAACCAGGCTCAAAGCCCAGCGGACCTTTTCCGCGATGGCGCCGCTTTTCTCGCCTCGCATCTTCGGGCCGAAGCCCACATTGCCGCGGACAGTCATGTGCGGGAAAAGCGCGTAGCTCTGAAACAGCAGACCCACGTCGCGCCGGTAGGACGGCATTTCCGTGATGTCCTTGCCGCCCAGAATGATCTGACCTTCATCGGGGGCGATGAACCCTGCGATCATCCGCAGCGTCGTCGTCTTCCCGCAACCGGATGGGCCAAGCAGCGAAACGAACTCGCCCGCCTGTACATCGAGTGAAACATCTTTGACGACAGTCAGCGCTCCAAACGACTTGGATATGCCTCGCAGTTCGAGAACCGGCCTTTTATCGACCCGCGCACTTTCCTGATTTGATGCAGACATTTCAATCACGCTCATTTGGACACCGCCACAACTCGGCCAAGCGCCTGCAGCCGATTTATGATCAGCAAGACACACAGTGTAATAGCAAGAATACAGGTCGCGAGCGCGGCGGCGCCGGGGTCGATGTAGTACTGGATATATTGGTACAGCCACAGAGGAAGCGGGTTCATCTCACCGGAGAAGAGGAAAAACGTCACCGTGAAATTGGAGAACGAGGTGAGCCACGCGAAGACCGCCCCGGCCATCACGCCACCGCGTATGCTCGGCAAGGTGATGTAGAAAAACGTGGCGACGCGGTTCGCTCCCAGATTCATGGCGGCGTCTTCCAGGTTTCGATCAAGCGTCTCTAGGCTCGCGGTGACCGTGATGACGACGCACGGCAGCGTGATGATCAGATGCCCGAGCAGCAATCGCAGCCATGTCGGAACGCCGCCAATCGCGCTGAACCACAGGACCAGTCCGATCCCAGTCACGATCTGCGGGAAAAGCAGCGGAAGCATGAAGAGTTGGCGCAGGATCTGAGTGCCCGGCAGTTTGGATCTTTGCAGAGCATAAGCGCCGAGCGTTCCCGCGATCACAGCGCCAACCGTGCTGGCCAACCCAAGCCAGAGGCTGGTAAACACCGTGTCCACCAAGCCTGGCTTCATTCCTGGCGCGTCGCGGAGAAAATCCAGCAGAGCGGCATACCACTTCAACGACAAACCGTCGGGCGGAATCCGGACAATCTGGCCGCTGTTGAAGGAGGCGAAGACAATCACCACCAGCGGCCCCTCTAGATAGATGAAGAACGCCGCGACATAAGCGAAGAGCAGGCTGTTTGACGTGATACGCAGTTTCATGCCGAACGCCTACCCTTCGATAGGACCCATCCGTAGATCGTGAGCAGAATCAGGACGAGACCCACAAGAACCACGGATTGCGCCGAGCCTTGTGGCCAATTGAGTGTCGTAAGCATGGTCTGCTGCATGAGGGTGGTCATCACGCTTACGTTTCCGCCGCCGAGCACCAAAGGCGCCACGAACGCGCTCGTCGAAAGAGCAAACACCAAGAGCGTACCAGCGACGATTCCGGGGCGGCTCAACGGCAAGGTCACATGAAAGAATGCCCGCGCGGGTGACGCGCCGAGGTTCATCGCTGCATCGTTCAAAGCCGGATTGATGCGCTCCAGAACCGCCGCTAACGGTAAGATCATGAAGGGAATGTTTTCATGAATGAGCTCGAGGACAACGGCGAGTTCCGTATAGATCAGCCGCTTGGGCGCGGCCCAGACTCCGGCCGCAGTCATCAGGCCATTGACAGGCCCATTCGGACCTAAGATCACCATCCAGCCATAGGCTCTGATGAGGACGTCGGTCAGCATCGGCGCGACCAACAGAAACATGAGCAGGCCGCGGTAGCGGCCCGCTCGGGAGATCGCGACCGCTACAGGATAGCCTATGACCAGGCAGACCACCGTGACGGTCAGGCTGATGCGCAGGGTCCTCAGCAGACTCTTGAGCTGCGACGGGTCCGTGAAGATGAAGACGTAGTGCTCAAGGGTCCAGGCCGGTACCATCGTGCGGACGGGATCCCATTCGTTGAAACTGTATCGAGCCAGCATGAGGCAGGCGCCGACCAAGGGAACAAGTACGGCTATCCCCGGAGCAAAAAGGGCAATCGCGCGCCAGTCTGTTCTAGATCGCATTTTCAACGTATGAGTCCCGGCAAAAGTCGCTGACGATCAGCTGTTGAAGATCCTGTTCCAGTTCTCCACGATTTCTGGTCGTTTGTTGACGAGTTCGAGACGCGGCACCTGGATCGCTTTGGCGAGCTGCTCGGGAGTATGGACCACATACGGCGCGGCGGACTCCGAAACGACCGTCTTCTTATTGGTGGGGCCGTACCAGATATCCGTCGCGAAACCTGCCTGCGCGTCGGGTGAAAGCGCCTGGTTGATGAAGGCGTGGGCGAGATCGCGATTGCCTTTCGACCCCTTCACGATCACCGCGGCGCCGGTGATGGCGAAATAGCCTTCCTTCAGGGAGGTGGTCGCGCCGATTTCCGCGCTGTTGACCATGTAGGGTTTGAAATAAGACGGGATATCAACTGCCGCGATTGCCTGGCCGGCCTGCAGCGCCTGAGCATCAAGGGCACGGTTCTCGATGAACGAGAAGACCTGAGGCTTCAGCGCCTCGAGCTTGGGCCACGCGGGAGCGAGATTGTCGAGCCCGCCGCCGCCGAGCCGCGCAGCCATGACCGTCAGCAGCAGAGCCTGGGTGTCGTTGATCGACGGCACAAGCACCTTGCCCTGATAGTCCGGAGACCAGAGGTCCTCCCAGGACGCCGGCGCGGCCGCCTTCTTGTTATGAAGGATGGTCGTGATGTAGGTCCAAAAGCCGACGCCAAACCCGCCGTCCAAAACGAAATCCGGATGGACGTCGGCTGCATTCGGAACTTTCGAAAAATCGATCTTGTCCAGCAAGCCCTGGCGATTGAGGGAGAAGACACCGACGTCGTCCAAC
>NZ_RZSX01000181.1:0-8798 GCF_004023105.1 Mesorhizobium sp. M5C.F.Ca.IN.020.32.2.1
CCCTTCGCTTGCCGGCAAGACGGGCGATGCGGTGCTCGACGCCTGGATCTTCGCCAACGGCACCAAGGTCGATTGCGTCTGGGTGCATGGCAAGAAACTGGTCAGCAGCGGCACGCATGCAAGGCGCGATGCCATTGCCGAGCGTTTTCGCAAGGTGATGACGGCGCTTTCGGCATGAGCATGATCGGAACAATCGATGTGGACGTCGGCGAGTCTCTCTCGCTGCATCAGCGCATCCTGTCCGACATCAGCGAGCGGATTCTGTCCGGCGCCTGGGCGCCCGGCCACCGCATTCCGTTCGAGCACGAACTGACGGCCGAGTACAACTGTTCGCGCATGACGGTGAACAAGGCGCTGTCGCAGCTTGCCAAGGCCGGGCTGATCGAGCGCCGCCGCCGCTCCGGCAGCTTTGTCCGGCGGCCGCATTCGCAAGCCGCGGTACTGGAAATCCACGACATCAGGATCGAGGTCGAAGCGCTCGGCCTGCCCTATCGCTACGAGCGTGTGGCGCGACACAAAAGGCGCAGCAGCGCGGAGGATCGCGCCTTGCTGGAACTCGCTTCTGCCGGACCTGTGCTGGCGCTGGAATGCCGGCATTTCGCCGGCAAGCGGCCGTTCGCCCACGAACAGCGGCTGATCAACCTGGCCGCCGTGGCCGAGGCCGCCGACGAGGAATTTCATGCCATCGCGCCCGGGCCGTGGCTGATCGCCCGCGTGCCATGGAGCGCCGCCGAGCACCGCATCCGCGCCGTCGCCGCCGACAAGCACATTGCGGCGGCACTCGACATCGCGGTCGGCGCACCGTGCCTGGTGGTCGAGCGACGGACATGGAGCGCCGAGCACCCCGTCACCCATGTCCGTTTCACCTATGCGGCCGAGAGCCACACGCTGGTGGCAAGATTCACGCCTTCGCAGGGGTAACTCTTACCCTCCCCCTTGAGGGGAGAGTCGCGGAAGAAATGCCGCAGGGCGGCACTTTGCGACGCGGGTGGGGTCGGTGCAGCTTCGCCGAACCCCACCCCGTCTCGTTTCCGCTTCGCTTCGACTGTTCGCCGACCTCCCCTCAAGGGGGAGGGTAAAGAGCTCTGCCTCAGATCGCGGCCGTGACAATGATCTCGACCAGATATTCCGGTCCGGCAAGCTTGGCCTCGCCGGTGGCGCGCGCCGGGGTATGGCCCTGCGGCACCCACTTGTCCCACTCCGCGTTCATCTCGGCGAACGTGCTCATGTCGGCCAGCCAGATGATCGCCTGCAGGATCTTGGTCTTGTCGGTACCGGCCTTGGCCAGCAATTCGTCGATGGCCCCCAGTATGTCCCTTGTCTGGGCGCCGACGTTTCCGCCCGGCTCGCCGACCTGACCGGCCAGATAGACGGTATTGCCGTGGATGACGATCTGGCTCATTCGCGGGCCAACATCGATGCGACGAATGCTCATGGGACGTTTCCTTCCTTTGTGGGTCGCGCCTCTTTAGAGTCGCGGCCCACCGGGGGCAAGGTTGCATGAGCGAATCCTCTTGAGCCAGCAGGCGTGGGGCGAAAATAGGCACACGCCAAATTGCTCCGGTCGCCGCAATTCCGCCGGATTGACTTGTTGACTAATGTAATAACATCACATATCAACCGCCGCTGCCGTATTAGTCGTGTCCCACGGATCGTCACATGACCAAAACCTGCCTGACCTTCCGCGACCTGACACTGGGCTACAACAGCCATCCGGCAATCCATCATCTCGACGGCACGATCCGCCGGGGATCGTTGACCGCCGTCGTCGGCGCCAATGGCTCGGGCAAGTCGACCCTGATGAAGGGCATCGTCGGTGTGTTGAAGCCGATGGCCGGCACGGTTGTCCGCGCGCCCGGCGTGCGCGCCGCTTATCTGCCGCAACAGTCGGAGCTCGACCGCTCCTTTCCGGCCAGGGTCGTCGATCTGGTCTCCCTGGGCCTGTGGCCACGGCGCGGGCTGCTCGGCCGCCATACCAGGGAAGATCGCGATTCGGTGAGCCAGGCGCTGATGGCCGTCGGCCTCGGCGGCTTTGAAAAGCGCCCGATCGACACATTGTCGGGCGGCCAGCTGCAGCGCACGCTGTTTGCCCGCGTGCTGCTGCAGGACGCCGATCTCATCCTGCTCGACGAGCCGTTCAACGCCGTCGACACCAAAACCGTCGGCGATCTGATCACGCTGATCAAGCGCTGGCATGGTGAGGAGCGCACCATCATGGTGGTCGTTCACGACCTGGATCTGGTTCGCCATAATTTCCCCGAGACGCTGCTGCTGGCGCGCCAGCCAATCGCCTGGGGCGAGACCAAGGAAACGCTGCGGCCGGAAAACCTGTTGCGCGCGCGCCGCTTCCATGAAGCCTGGGAGGAGAACGCGCCCTGGTGCGAGCCCGACAACCATGAGCACGGCGATCACCCTCACGATCATGGGCACGACCATCATCACGGTTCCGGGCCGAGGGCGGCATGATGGACGCGCTCTACGGTCTTTTCATCGCTCCGTTTGCCGATTTCGCCTTCATGCAACGGGCGCTCCTCGGCTCACTGATGCTGTCGCTCGGCGCCTGCCCCGTCGGCGTCTTCCTGATGCTGCGCCGCATGAGCCTTTCCGGCGACGCCATGGCCCACGCCATCCTGCCAGGTGCCGCCGCCGGTTTCCTGTTCTATGGGCTGGAGATCCTGCCGATGACCATCGGCGGGTTGATTGCCGGCATCATCGTCGCGCTCGGCGCCGGCGCCGTCTCGCGCTTTACCATCCAGCGAGAGGATGCCTCGATGGCGGCCTTCTATCTGATTTCGCTGGCCATCGGTGTGCTGATGGTGTCGATCCGCGGCTCCAGTGTCGATCTCATGCATGTGCTGTTCGGCACCGTGCTGGCGCTCAACAATGAAGCGCTGACGCTGATCGGCGGCATCGTGCTGGTTACTCTGGTCAGCCTCGCCATCTTCTGGCGGGCGCTGGTCGCCGAATGTCTCGACCCGCTGTTCCTGCGTTCGGTCAGCCGGTTAGGCAGCCCGGTGCATTTCATCTTCCTCGGCCTCGTCGTGCTCAACCTGGTCGGCGGCTTTCAGGCGCTCGGCACGCTGCTTTCCGTGGGGCTGATGATGCTGCCTGCGGCCGCCGCCCGCTTCTGGACCATGCGCGTCGAGCCGATGTGCCTGCTGGCGGTGCTGATCGGCTTTGCCTCCTGCGTCGCGGGGCTGCTTCTGTCCTATCACGTGTCGCTGCCTTCCGGCCCGGCCATAATCCTGTCTGCGGGCGTCGTCTATTTTGCCTCGATTCTGTTCGGCACGCGCGGTATCCTGCGCGCCCGTATTATCCATCACCGCCACAGAACCGCCTGATCCCAACAGAGGAGAGCTGTCCATGCTGAAATCGATCTGCGCCGCCTTGGCAATGAGCGTTATAACGTTAACTGCCTTTGGTGCGTCATCGGCCCTCGCGGAGCCGTTGAAAGTGGTCGCCAGCTTCACGATCATTGCCGATTTCGCAAAAAATGTCGGCGGCGACCGCATCAATCTGACCACCATCGTCGGGCCGGATGGCGATGCCCATGTCTACGAGCCGAGCCCGGCTGACGCGGTGGCGATGGCGAGTGCGGACGTGGTGCTGGTAAACGGCCTGTATTTCGAAGGCTTTCTGCAGCGCCTGGTCGACGCCAGCGCCACCAAGGCGACGATCGCCGTTCTGACCAAGGGCGTCACGCCGATCAACTTCAAACCCGAATTCGCCGTTGCCGATGCCGCTGAAGGCGCCCACACGGATGGCGAAACGGCCACCGATCCGCATGCCTTCCAGTCGATTGCTAATGCCAAAATCTATGTGAAGAACATCGCCGACGCCTTCTGCACCGCCGACGCCGCGGGTTGCGACAGCTACAACGCCAATGCCGCAGCATACACCGCGAAGCTCGATGCGGTCGAAGGCCAAGTGAAGGCGGCAATCCAGTCGATCCCGGAAGAGAAACGCGTGGTCATCACCTCGCATGACGCCTTCGGCTATTTCGAGAAGGCCTATGGCCTCACCTTCCTGGCCCCCGAGGGGGTGTCGACCGAGTCGGAGCCGTCCGCTGCCGACGTCGCCAAGCTGGTCAGCCAAGTGAAGCAGGACAAGGCGGCGGCTGTCTTCATCGAGAACATCACCAACGCGCGGCTGATCGAGCAGATCGCCAGCGAGACCGGCATCAAGGTGGGCGGCACGCTCTATTCGGATGCGCTGTCGCAGCCCGACGGCCCGGCCTCGACCTATGTCGACCTGATGCACAACAACATCGCCCAAATCAAAGGCACGGTCCTCGGAAGCTGACTCGAGCGTGTCTATGCGATCGGGGCATTATCGCCCCGGTTGGATTTTCCGGCCTGCAATATCTATTTGGCAGAGAATTCCCCCGATGCGGATTGCCGCCCATGCCAGGGAGTGGCAAGACTGCCGCTAAATTCAGATTGCGAGGGCAGAGCCATGGAATACCGTCAGATCAGCGAGGACTATTCGGTCTCGGGCCAGATCCAGCCCGAAGAGATCGCTGCCATCAAGGCCGCCGGTTTCAAGAGCGTCATCTGCAACAGGCCTGATGACGAGCAGCCCGGCCAACCTTCGGCGGACAGCGTTAAGGCGGCGGTCGAAGCCGCCGGGCTTACCTTTCGCTACATCCCGGTCATCAGCGGCCAGATCACGGCCGAGAATGTCGAGGACCAGGCTGAGGCGCTCGATGAACTCGAAGGCCCGGTGTTCGCCTATTGCCGTTCCGGCGCCCGCTGCACCAACCTCTACGGGCTGATCCAGCAGTCGAAGAGCTAAATCGGCAACGCGCCGGTTTCCTTCAGCGTTTCGAGCACGATCGCCGTCTTCACGTGCTGCACGGATTCGTGCGGCAGAAGCACGCCGTTGACGAATTCCGACAGTGACTTCAGGTCCGGCGTCACCACCTTCAGGATGTAGTCCATCTCGCCGGTCAGCGCGTGTGCCTCCTGCACTTCCGGCAACCGCGCCACCAATTCGCCGAAGCGTTGCGCATTGTCGCGGTTGTGGGTGGCGAGCGTGACCGAGATGACGTTGACCAGCGAGAAGCCGAGCTTGTCGCGGTCGAGCACCGCGCGATAGCCCCTGATGTAGCCGTCCTCCTCCAGCCTCTGGCGGCGGCGCGAACATTGCGACGCCGACAGGTTCACCCGTTCCGACAAATCGTTGTTGGTCAGCCGTGCGTCCCCCTGCAATAGAGCCATTATCTTGCGGTCAAACTGGTCGATGCGCGCATCATCCATGGATTCGTCTCCATACGTGCACAGTTCGCGCATCACTCGATCATTTAAAGCGTTTGAATGCAAGCACCATGCGCCTGTTCCGCGCTATGATTATGGGAAAATGGCCCTTTTCGGCCACAGAGCTCTTTGGAGGACAACACCATGGGCCCCTTCCCGCACGACGCACCGCCCGCAAAGATCAGCAAGACAAATCCCGCCGGCACCGACGGCTTCGAATTCGTCGAGTTCGCGCATCCCGAACCGGAAAAGCTCGCCGAGCTTTTTACCCGCATGGGCTATATGCCGGTAGCCAAGCACCGCACGAAGGACATCACCGTCTGGCGGCAGGGCGACATCAACTATGTCGTCAATACCGAACCCGGCTCGCATGCGATGAAATTCGTCGACAAGCACGGCCCCTGCGCTTCCTCCATGGCTTGGCGGGTCGTCGATGCCAAGCATGCGTTCGACCATGCCGTCGCCAAGGGTGCGACGCCCTATGAAGGCAATGATAAAACGCTCGACGTGCCGGCGATATCAGGCATCGGCGGCTCGCTGCTTTATTTCATCGAGGTCTACGGCGACAAGGGCTCGGTCTACGATGCCGAGTTCGAATGGCTTGGCGCACGCGACCCGAAGCCGGAAGGCGTCGGCTTCTACTATCTCGACCACCTCACCCACAATGTCTATCGCGGCAACATGGACAAATGGTGGGATTTCTATCGCGACCTGTTCGGCTTCAAGCAGATCCATTTCTTCGACATCGACGGCAAGATCACCGGCCTGGTCAGCCGCGCCATCACTTCGCCCTGCGGCAAGATCCGTATCCCGCTCAACGAGTCCAAGGACGACACCAGTCAGATCGCCGAATATTTGAAAAAATATAATGGCGAAGGCATCCAGCACATCGCCGTCGGCACGGACGAGATCTACGGCGCCACCGACAGACTGACAGCTAACGGGCTGAAGTTCATGCCGGGCCCGCCGGAAACCTATTATGAGATGTCCCATGCCCGCGTACACGGCCATGACGAGCCGATCGAGCGGATGAAAAAGCACGGCATCCTGATTGACGGCGAAGGCGTGGTTGACGGCGGCACGACCAAGATCCTGCTGCAGATCTTTTCAAAAACCGTAATCGGCCCGATCTTCTTCGAATTCATCCAGAGGAAGGGCGACGAAGGCTTTGGCGAGGGCAATTTCCGCGCGCTGTTCGAATCGATCGAGCAGGACCAGATCAAGCGCGGCGTGCTGAAGGTGCAGGCAGCGGAGTAAGCGGCCGGTCGAGTGGCTTACAGTCCCAGCCGCTCGACCTCTTCTTTCCTGAGCTTCAGATCATAGTCCAGGAAGAACTCGTCGAGCTGCGGCGGCTTCACCGACGTGCCGGACAGCATGGCGTGCACCTGGCCGCGATGGTGGATGTCGTGGATGAAGAGGTGGGCGAGCAGATCGCCGATCCGCTCCGGTATTTTTCCGTCCTCGCGCCGGTCGGTGACGACACTGCGGTCGAGATCATCCGCCGACAAATGATCGCAAAAGGCGATCAGCCGCCGGTCGGCCGCAACTTGGGCGGCAAGCAGCGCTTGTGGTTCATCGAACGGCACGAAATCGTCATGGGCCGCGGCGCCTACGCCGCCCTCTTCGAGAAAGTCGAGATAGAGATGATCGACCGCCAGGATGTGATTGAGCGTTTCGTTGATTGACGGGAAGAAGCTGGTTCGCTCGGCTTCGAATTCACCGGGCTTAAGCTGCAACACGGCGCGATAGAGCCGGTCGTTCGACCAGAGGTTGTTGCGCGCCATGCGGCGGAAATGGTACAGCAAGTCCATGACTTCACTCCGCTGACTGGACCAAAGACACGCCCGCCCACAGAAGCGCAAATCCGGCGAGAACGATCAGCAGAAGCCGATTCATGCGCCGCCGGATGGCTTGCGTTTCCTCGTCCCGCGCGACGTTCATGTTGGTCACGGTGTGGAACATCATTGCGTTGCGCGGAAAGCCGCTGCGATTCGTCAGGTCGGGAGAGCGCGCCTCGATGCGATAGCTCAGCCGGATGGCCTGAATGAAGATCGCCAGCATGACAAGGGCCCAGACACCGGACAGAAGATAGAATGTCTCGCCTGTCATACTCTTACCCCTCGTATTTCTCGACTTTCTGCTCGATCGCACCAAAAACCGAATGTCCGGTCCTGTCCTTCATTTCGATGCGCACCGTGTCGCCGAAGCGCAGGAATGGCGTTTTCGGTTCGCCGGCCTCGATGGTCTCGATCATACGCAACTCGGCAATGCAGGAATAGCCGGCACCGCCCGCCGAGACAGGCTTGCCCGGGCCGCCGTCGAGCTTGTTGGAGACCGTGCCCGAGCCGATGATCGTGCCGGCGGCCAGTGGCCGGGTTTTCGCGGCATGTGCAATCAGCGCCGGAAAATCGAAGGTCATATTCACGCCTGCGTTCGCCCGGCCAAACGGCTTGCCATTGAGATCGACCAGCAGCGGCAGGCTGACCTTGCCGCCATCCCAGGCCTCGCCCAGTTCTTCCGGCGTTACCGCGACCGGCGAAAAAGCCGAGGACGGCTTTGATTGGAAGAAGCCGAAGCCCTTGGCCAGCTCTGGCGCAGTGAGGGAGCGCAGCGTGACGTCATTGACCAGCATGACCAGCCGGATCGCGGCCCGCGTCTCATCCAGGCTTGCTCCCATCGGGACATCATCGACAATGACGGCGACCTCCCCTTCCATATCGACGCCAAAGGCCTCGTCGGCCGCCCGGATCGGATCGCGTGGCGCGACGAACGCGTCCGAGCCGCCCTGGTAGATTAGCGGATCGGTCCAGAAGCTTGCCGGCATCTCGGCGCCGCGCGCCTTCCGCACCAGCTCGACATGGTTCACATAGGCCGAGCCGTCCGCCCATTGGTAGGCGCGCGGCAGCGGCGAATGGGCGTCGTGCTCATGAAAGCGCGCTGACGGCACCGCATTGTTCTCCAGCGATTCCGCTATTGTCGCCAGATGCGGCGCGATCCGGTTCCAGTCGTCGAGTGCCGCCTGCAGCGTCGGCACCAGAAACGAGGCATCGGTGAACCGCGTCAGGTCGCGCGAGACGACGACCAACTTTCCGTCACGCGTCCCGTCCTTCAATGTGGCAAGCTTCATGTGTCCTCCCAGGGCGTTTACTCGTAGTATTTGCCGGCATAGATAACTCTGGCTGCGGCTTTCCAGGGATTGTCACCCGCCAAAAATGCCGGGTCGCCCCGCCCATTGTCTTCGAACCAAGCGACCGCTGATTCAAGAAATGTGCTGAGCAAGCCATTTTTCCATCCGTTCCAGCCGGTATCAGGTCCTGCTGGCGTCGTTGCCTCCTTGCGGTCCGCGTCCTTACGGTCCTTGCTCAGCGCGTCGATGAATCGGACGAAAGATGGCAGATCCTGCACCTTCTCAAGAAGCATCGAGAGTTGCGCCGCGGATCTCTCCTCGGATTCGCGCACCTCTTCCCAAAGCTTGTCGTTGGCCATCCTCACTCCCTAAGCCCCACAACAAGGCCGTCGCGGGCGATCGTCAAGGCGCCGGCC
>NZ_RZSX01000182.1:0-8784 GCF_004023105.1 Mesorhizobium sp. M5C.F.Ca.IN.020.32.2.1
GACTTCGGCGGCGATGCCGAATTTCGTCCGCGTCTCGTCATTGAGCTCGCCAACGGTCATGCCGAGCACGGAAGCCGTCGAAACGGCGGGCGCCTCGTCGCCATTATCCTTGTCGGCGGTGCCATTCTCGCCGCTGGCAAGCTTTTCGCCATCTTCGAGCCGGCCGAGCGTCACCTTCACGGTCTGCTCGACACCCTTGCGCACGATGACCACGTCGACAGCCTTGCCGACCGTGCTTTCCGCGACGACGCGCGGCAGGTCGCGCATTTCATTGACGTCCCTGCCGTCGAACTTGATGATGACGTCGCCCGCCAGGATGGTGCCGTTGTCGACAGGCCCGCCCTTGATGACGCCGGCGACCAGGGCGCCCTTAGCGGTGGCCATGCCGAGGCTTTCGGCAATGTCGTCCGTCACCGGCTGGATGCGCACGCCGAGCCAGCCCCGCCGCGTCTCGCCGAACTGGCGGAGTTGGTCGACGACGCCCAACGCAAGCTGCGAGGGAATGGAAAAGCCGATGCCGATCGAGCCGCCGGACGGCGAGATGATCGCCGTGTTGATGCCGATCACCTCGCCGTCGCTGTTGAACAGCGGTCCGCCGGAGTTGCCTCGGTTGATCGCGGCATCGGTCTGGATGAAGTCGTCATAGGGACCGGAATTGATGTCGCGGTTGCGGGCCGAGACGATACCAACCGTCACGGTGCCGCCGAGGCCGAACGGATTGCCGATCGCCATCACCCAGTCCCCGACACGCATCTTGCTGGAATCGCCGAATTTCACCGCCGTCAGTTTGTGCCCTTTCGGATCGACCTTCAGCACCGCCACGTCGGTCTTGGTGTCGGTGCCGACCAGCGTCGCCTTTAGCGTCACGCCGTCGGAGAAATTCACCTCGATGTCGTCGGCATCGGCGATCACGTGATTATTCGTCACCACGATGCCCTGCTCGGCGTCGACCACGAAGCCGGAGCCCAGCGACTGCACCTTTTGCGAGGGGTTGCCCTGTTCGCCGGGGCGGTTCTTGAAGAAATCGTCGAAGAAATCCTGGAAGGGCGAGCCCTCCGGAAGCTGCGGCATCGGCACCGCGCCCGGGCCTTCCGTGCCCTTCACCCTCTGCGAGGTCGATATGTTGACCACGGCGCCGAGCAGGCCCTGCGCGAGATCGGCGACCGAAGCCGGGCCGTCGGCGGCGGCCGCAGGCGTCACCAGCGACGGGACGGTAGCGGCGCCGATAAGAAGTGCTGCAGCACCCGCGGTGAACGTCCGGCTCGCCGCGCGCAAAAACCTGTTGGATGTCATCGAGAAGTCTCCCGGTGTCTCTGAGAAGAAAAGCGCTCGCCGAAAACGCTGCGTCGAACCATGTTGGCAAGAAATACGGCACGTTTGCGGCTATGGCTATCGGCGGAGGATAAAACCTCCGTTATCCCGAAATCATAGACTGTCATCCACCTCGCACCAGCCAGACGATGCCGACGCCAACGGCGATGGCAATCAGCCCGGCGACCCGCAGCGCATTCTCCGGCATCGACAGAACTTCGCCGGCAAGTTTCTTGGCGAGGCCGGGAAAGCCGCCATAGACCAGGCCCTCTACCACGAGAACCAAGCCTATTGCCGCCAGAAAATCCTGCACCGGCCGTTACTGGCCGATGCCTGGCTGCGCTGCCGGTGCAGCAGGTGCTGCGGGCGACGCTGCCGGCGCAGCAGGTGCTGCGGGCGACGCTGCCGGCGCAGCCGCGCCGGCGGGGTTGCGGAAGAAACGGAAGAATTCCGAATTCGGCGACAGCACCATCGTCGTCCCGGTATTGTCCAGCGCCGTGCCGTAGGCATTCATCGACCGGTAAAAGTCGAAGAAGGCTGGATCGCGCTGGTAGGCATTCGCGAAGGTGGCGCTGCGTTGAGCTTCGCCTTCACCGCGCAGGATTTCAGACTCTCTCCGTGCCTCGGCGACGATCTCCACCACTTCGCGGTCGGCGCGCGCCCTGATGCGCTGCGCCGCCTCGTTGCCGCGCGCCCTCAGCCGCTCGGCTTCGGCCAGACGCTCAGCCTTCATGCGGTCATATGTCTGTTGCGAGACTTCCGCCGTCAAATCGGTTCGGCGAATGCGGACATCCTCGATTTGCAGGCCGAGCGACGTGGCGTCGGGCCTCAGCTGGTCGCGCACTTCACGCATCATCACGGCTCGCTCCTCCGAGAGCGCCGCCTCGAAGTCGCGCAAACCGTAAACCCGACGCAAGGCGGCGTCGAGACGCGTTCTCAACCGTGCCTCGGCCAGTTCGATCTGGCCGGATACCGCGGAGCGGAACACGCGCGGATCGGAGATCCGATAAGCGATGAAGGCGTCGACCTCATAGAACTTGCCGCCTGAAACCTGGACGCGGATGTTGTCGAGGTCGAAGCGCAGCACCCTGTTTTCGATCAACTGCACGCTGTCGGCGTCGAAGAAGGCGAACGGCGCCTTGAAATAGATGCCCGGCTGGCTCTTGACGTCTACGATTTCGCCGAACCTGAGCACCAGCGCCTGCTGGCGCGCATTGACAACAAAGACCGATGAATAGAGCAGGAACAGGATAACCGCGGCGATGACGGCGATGATGGGAAGACGGTTGGCCATCACTGGGTTCCTCCGAGGACCGGCGCCGGCGCCTTCTGCTGCAATGCCGGCAGCGGCAGATAGGGAACGACCCCTGGTCCGCTGCCTTGCTCGATAATGACCTTGCTGGAATCCTTCAGAACCCTCTCCATCGTTTCCAGATAAAGCCGCTGGCGCGTCACATCCGGCGCCTTGGCGTATTCGTCGTAGACCGAGATGAAGCGCTGCGCCTCGCCTTCGGCCTCCTGCACGACCCGGTTCTTATAGCCGGCCGCCTCCTCGCGGATCTGTGCGGCCTCGCCGCGCGCCTGGCCGAGCTTTTGGTTGGAATACTGGTTGGCCTGCTCGACGAACTTGTCCTCGTCCTGTTCGGCGCGCTGCACCTCGTCGAAGGCGTCGGCCACTTCGCGCGGCGGCGCAGCATCCTCGATCGAGATCGCGTTGACGTTCAGGCCGGCCCTATAGCCGTCAAGCGTCGTCTGGATGATTTCGCGCACGGACGCCGCAATGCCCTCGCGATCGTCGCGGAAGATGTCCTGCGCCGGCCGCCGGCCGACCGCTTCGCGCATGGCGCTTTCGGCGACCTGCCGCAGCATGCCGTCGGGATCGGACACGTCGAACAGATAGGCCCTCGGATCGGAGACCTGATAGGCCACAGAGAACTGGACGTTGACGATGTTCTGATCGCCAGAAAGCATCAGGCCTGAACCGTTGCCGGTGGCCGTGCCGCCGCCGATGTTGACGAGTTGTTCGGCGATGTTGGCCGTCTCGACCGTCTCGATGGGCCACCAATGGAAATGCAGGCCTGGCTGCGAGAACTCCGCCTTTGGCACGCCGAATCTGAGTTCGACCGCAACCTCATCGGGCTGCACGGTATAGACCGCCTTGAACGCCCACAGCACGACAAGCGCCGCCGCGATCAGCCCGAATACGGCAGGGCTGGCGCCACCGCCACCCGGCAAAGCACGCCGCAACCTGTCCTGGCCGCGTCGGATGATATCTTCGAGATCGGGAGGCGAGCCCTGCGGACCGCTAGGCCCCTTTGGTCCCTGCCCCCAGGGTCCTGGATTGTTGCCGCCGCCCCATGGGCCGCCGCCTCCGCCGCTTTTGTCATTCCAGGGCATGAATGTCCTTTCGCTCCCTCACGCGCCGGCCTGACGACGCAAAATCCAATGTTGTTCTTCTATAGGGATGCGAGGGCATGCTTTCAACGCGATCGGTGGTCGTCACCGTCCGTTTTGGACCGTCGCGACCCTTTAATGTCTCTCAATGCACGTCGCGGCGTCGCTCGTAAACCGAATAGCGTGTCGCATGACTATCCTTTTCACCGGCCGGAACGTTCTCCGATCGAACAATGCGCCACAAATCCGGGTCGATCGGCGGGAAATGCACGTCGCCGTCGACCGCGGCAAGGACATGGGTGACATGCAAGCGGTCGGCCAGCGGCAGCGCCTGGGTATAGATCTCGCCGCCGCCGATGATGCAGATTTCGTCGGCGCCGGCCATGCAGCGCCCGCGCACCTTCGCCAGGCTGATCGCCTCGTCGAGCGAATGCACGATTTCGACGCCCTCGGCGCGCCAGGCCTTGGCGCGGGTCACCACGATACTTAGCCTGCCCGGCAGAGGCCGGCCGATGCCTTCATAGGTCTTGCGACCCATGATGATAGGTTTGCCCATCGTGTCGGCCTTGAACCGCTTGAGATCGCTGGAAAGCCGCCACGGCAAACCACCATCGCGCCCGATCACGCCGTTTTCGGCGATGGCGACATAGATCGCGACGTCCATCAGCCGCCGCTCCCGCCATCGTCCGAAGGCACCAGCAGCAATATGTCGATATCGTGCTCAGGGTAGAAATTTTCTGCCGTCATCTCGAAACGCGTCGGCCCGACTTTCCTGACGTTTTCGCCACAGAACGAGACCAGGTTCTTTGGATCGCCCTTGTCAACGGTCAGTTTGAACTTGCCGATGGCGCCCGTCGCCCAGTTACCGCCCGTGGTCAGGATATAGGCGATGCGGTTCTCGAAATATTTCGGATTGCCGTCGGGATTTTTCTTCGCTGCCTTGCGGATCGCGTTCTCGAACGTGCCGTCCATGCAGTATCGGGTCTTGTAGGCGGCGTATTGGCCCTGGAACTGGCCATCGTAGAAGAAGCTGACCGAAGACGTGCCGCCGACGCTCGGTTTGTAGCGGTGGGCGACGTGGACTGCCTTATTGACTGGAAAGGTCGAGCGCCACCAGTAGGTCGAGCGCAATTGCCAGAACGGCACATAGACGGTCTTCATGCCCGAACCGTCGTCGGCGGTGTCCTCGATGATGATGCCGCGATCGACCCAGTCGTCGGCAACCGCCTGCGGCAGCTTTGCCAAAGCCGCCCTGGCCGCATCGCCGAACGGGTAGAGCGGCACGTTTTGCGCCTTCAAATCGGCACTGATGTCGATGCCGAGCGCAAATGCCTTCTGCTCGAGCTGCGGCTTTGCCGCCACGCCGTCGAACGTCACCTCGAAGCCGAGGAAATTGTCGCTCTGCCCGTCGGGGATCGCCGGCATCTCGTTCGGATCGCCTTCGATGTCGGGCATCGGAAAAGCAACGATCGCGTCGACATCCTTCTCGGTGTTGTTGCGGAAGACATAATCGACCGTCACCTTTTCTGGCGAGATGTAGAGGTCCTCACTCTCCATGGCGACCGCGTCGCTGCGCGACAGGATCAGGCCGCCCGTTCCCAATTCGGCAATCGAATCATTGGCGAATACGGGCGTGGCCGAGAGCGCCAGCGCTGCGGTCAGAACATAACGGAACATGGAAGCTCCCTTGGCGAGATGCCGGTATGACTCTAGCCGTTTCAATGTGGAGTTTCAAAGCCCTTCCGCGCTTGCGCACATGCCATGGCTCTCTGGACACCGACGTTCCGATCGGGCAGGAGTTCGCCCATGCGCAAGCTTCTCGTCATCGGCATCGGCGCCGGCAATCCCGACCACATGACCGTGCAGGCCATCGGCGGCTTGAACCGCGCCGACGTACTGTTCATTCCCGACAAGGGCGAGAAGAAGAAAGACCTCGCAGAACTGCGCCGCCAGATCTGCGACCGATTCGTCACCAATCCAAACTCACGTCGCGTCGAATTCGACGTGCCGGTGCGGGCCGAGCCAGCGCCCTCCTATCGCTCGACCGTCGATGACTGGCACGAGGCGATCGCCGCGATCTATGAAAGCCTGATCCGCGACGAGCTGTCGCAAGATGGCTGCGGCGCCTTCCTGATCTGGGGCGATCCCTCGCTCTTCGACAGCGCGCTGCGCATACTGGAGCGTGTGCGCATGAGAGGCAATGTCGGGTTCGAGCTCGAGGTGATCCCCGGCATCACTGCCGTCCAGGCGCTCGCCGCCAGCCACAAGATGGCACTGAACCGCATCGGCGACGCGGTTCAGATCACCACCGGGCGCCGGCTTACCGAAGAAGGTTTGCCCGACAATGCCGGCAGCACCGTCGTCATGCTGGACGGCAAATGCGCCTTCGACTCTCTGGATGACAAGGATCTCCTCATCCACTGGGGCGCCTATCTCGGCACGCCCGACGAGATCCTCATTTCCGGCCGCCTTGGCGACGTCGGCGCCGAGATCGTAAAGACCCGCGACGAGGCCCGCCGGAAAAAAGGCTGGATCATGGACACTTATCTGCTGCGCAAGCCCGGCGAGCCGGAGGAATAGGCTCGGCCGGTACAGAATCCATCATCGACCTCACCCGGCATCGATCTCCGCCTGTAGTGCCTCCATATGCGCCGCCGCCGCGGAAGCCGCAGCCCGTTCGATGGCGCGAAAGCGGCTGACAACCGCAAGCCCCACCGGCGTCAACTGGGCGCCGCCGCCCTTTTTCCCTCCGGTCTGCGCCGCGACCAGCGGCTTACCGAACACCCGGTTCATGTCCTCGACCAGATCCCAAGCGTGTTTGTAGGACATTTCCATGCCGCGCGCCGCCGCCGAGATCGATCCGAAGGCGGCGATCTGCTCGAGAAGCTCGATCTTGCCCGGTCCGATGCGACCGCCCGGATCGAGGTTTATACGCAAGCTCAGCGACGGCATTTGCTCCTCCGCAGTCACGCCACGTCCATCCTAGAAGCTCTCAAGCGATACCGCTATTCCAAAATGATATAGCGACAATCACCCGTCTGTCATCCATCCGCCTCGACAGGCAGGCCGGCGCTCGTGTTCGCCTGGTCGAAGCTTACCGTCTTGACCACCGCGTAGGCTTTTCGACCGAGCCGAAGTTTCAGCGTCTGTCGCGATTGCTCGGTGATCCGGGCAAGCACGGTTGCGCCGTTGCAGTCTATGCCGATCTCGACCGTAGGCCCCTCGCCCGGCTCTATCGCCACGATCGTGCCCGGCAGAATGTTGAGCGCGCTGAGACCCGTCGGCTGTTCGATGGCGATCATCACATCGCGGGCACGGATGCGGATGCGCACCGGCGCACCCACCGGCACTGCCAGAAGCGGCACGCGGATGTCGCCCGCCGCCGAGCCAAGCACGGTCATGCCAAAGACTTCGTCGTGGCGCAGCACCGCAGTATCCAGCATCGCGCCGCCCTCGCCGCGCTCTTCTGCCGGCAACAGGTCGAGCCGCTGCATGATCGCTCCGGTCGGGCCGCAAGCGGCGACTTTGCCTTGCGCCAGCACAACGACGTCGCTTGCCAGCCGCGCCACTTCCGGGATCGAATGGCTGACATAGACGATCGGGATTTTCGTCTCGTCGCGCAGCCGCTCGATGTAAGGCAGGATTTCTGCCTTCCGGGCGTCGTCGAGCGAAGCCAGCGGCTCGTCCATCAGCAACAACCTTGGACTAGCGAGCAGCGCCCGGCCGATTGCCACGCGCTGTTTCTCGCCGCCGGAAAGCTTCGCCGGCCGCCGGTCGAGCAAAGGACCGATGCCGAGCAGGTCGACAACGGCAGTCATATCCGCATAGCGTTCCGCCGCCGGCGTGAACCAGCGGCCGTAACGTAGATTGCTGGCCACGCTCATATGCGGAAACAGCCGCGCATCCTGGAACACCATGCCGATGCGGCGCTTGTGCTTCGGCACGAACAGGCCCGCATCCGTATCGACCAGCACGCGGCCGTCGGCCTCGATCCGCCCCTTCTCGGGCCGGATTAATCCGGCAATCATGTTGATCAGCGTCGTCTTACCGGAGCCCGAGGGCCCGAACAGCGCGGTCAGCCGCCCGGCGCTTCCGAAGCGGACGTCAAGCCCCAAATCGCCAAGCCGATGGGTGATATCGAGCGCGACCGTCATTCGATATCCATCCGCTTGCCGACGCGCCGCGCCAGAATCTCCGACGCGACAAGTGCTGCCATCGAAATGACGATCGAGATCAGCGTCAGCCTGAGCGCGCCGGCATCGCCGCCCGGCACCTGCGTGAACGTGTAGATCGCCGACGGCAGTGTCTGCGTCTCGTTTGGGATATTGGAAACGAAGGTGATCGTTGCGCCGAATTCGCCCATCGCCTTGGCGAAAGACAAGATGGCGCCGGTGATCAGGCCGGGCAGGATCAGCGGCAGCGTGATCGTCCCGAACACCCACAGCGGATTGGCGCCAAGCGTTCCGGCCGCCGCCTCGATTCTGCGGTCGACCGCCTCGATCGACAGCCGGATCGCCCGCACCATCAATGGAAAGCCCATGACGGCGCAGGCCAGTGCGGCACCTGTCCAGCGAAAAGAAAAAACGATGCCGAAATGCTCGGCCAGAAACGCCCCGGCCGGGCCGCGCCTGCCGAAGGAGAGCAGCAGCAGATAACCGACAACCACCGGCGGCAGGATCAACGGCAGATGCACCAGCCCGTTGAGCAGCGTCTTGCCCCAGAATTGTCCACGGGCGAGCACAAGCGCGATCAATATGCCGGGTGGCAGGCTGGCGATCATCGCCACTGTCGCCACCTTGATCGACAGCCGGACCGCATTCCATTCGTCGGGAGTGAGATCCAGCAGCCAGTTCATCTTTTTGGCGTGCCTCAGTTGCTCGGCGTAAGGACCGTAAAACCTTGCGCCTTGAAGATCTCGCCTGTCTTGGCGGATTGCAGGCATTGCAAAAATGCCGGCGCATCCTTGTCCGTCGAATCCGCCATCTGGGCAACCGGGTAGACGATCGGCGGGTGCGAATCCTCCGGGAGGGTGCCGATCACCTTGACGCCGGGCTCGGCGTGCGCGTCGGTGGCGTAGAC
>NZ_RZSX01000183.1:0-8769 GCF_004023105.1 Mesorhizobium sp. M5C.F.Ca.IN.020.32.2.1
GGTGATAATTGTTGCCTGAGCCGGAGGAGGCGCGATCATCCACATGGATGGACGTATGGCTATAACCGGCAAGAAGCCCGAGCCGCCAGCTTTCGCCGATGGCCGCATCGCCGCCTGCAATAAAGCCTCCCGTCGAGCGGTCGAGGCGAGCAGCGTTGCCGTCTCCGTCCAAATGTCCCCAGGCGCCGAAACCGCTGCCCCAGACGGCGAAGTTTTCGCTGGTCGCGGGAGCCAGTTCCGGGCCTTCCGGTCCATATGCCATGACCGGCACGGTTGATGCGCCCACGCCTGCGAACGCTGCGCGAATGCGATCGCCGGCGGCGTCACGGACGAAATGGCTGTCTTCGACAAAGGCGCTGTGAACGGAAGCATGGATCTCGCCCGAAAGCTGATCGAATGCGTTGCGGGATCCCTGTCCCGTCAGGAAGAGGATGTTGTCGTGGATCGTGTTGCCGGAACCAAGGGCTTCCGCAGCCGCGCCCACGGATCGCTGATTGAAGGTATTGCCGACATCGGCAAAGGTGACAGAATTGCGATCGACGTCGAGATAGACGTTGGTCGGGTCATAAGCGAGTTCGAAATCGACGAAGGGCGAGTCTGTAAAGAGGCCTCCTGTCAGCCCGCCGTAGGTCCCGATCACGCCGCCAGCGGCGGTCAGAAGCGTGTAGCGGGTATCGACTGAGAAATGCCCGGCACCTTCACGCACCAGGTTGACGCTCGCTCCCTTGTTGATGGCGGCACTGCCGGCAACGTCGATGAGATCTGAAGCCTTGCTCGGTGCGATACCCGCCAAATAGGTCGACCCGGCCTGCTGCACGAAGTCACCGTTGACGGTGAGCACTGCAACCCCCTTGCTTGGATCGAGCACGCTGCCAGGAGCGACGGTGCCGCCTGCGCCAACCGTAAGAGAGCCGACTGCACCGATACCCGTAAGGGTACCAGTAGCCGAGACGCCTACCTTCGAAACAATGCGGCCATCGACGGCGAGTATGCCTCCAAGCACCTTGGTCGGCCCGCTGTAGCTGTTTTCGCCGGACAGGATCAGCGCTCCTTCGCCGCGCTTCGTCAGGTCTCCGGCGCCCGAGATTGAATTCGACCAGATCGAGGAGTAGCCTTTGGTGTCGACGTCGAAGACGCCGGCGTAGCGGAACTCGCCCGGACCCTCGATCGCAACGCCGAGATTGAGCAGACCCTGGCCGAAGACTTGTTCATCCTCGAACCCTTTGGTGGTCGTCGTTGTCAGGAGGGTTTCAATGGTCTGGCGGGCGTTCATGTAAGGGAATGCCGACCGGATCACTGCCGCCGCGCCAGCAACATGCGGCGTTGCCATGGAAGTACCTTCCTCGTACTTATACGGGTTGTTCTTGTTCGCCCGATCCCCTTGTGGCCAGGTAGAATAAATGCCGTTCTCATCAATCGGATTATCGGGATCGGCATTAATATCGCCACCCGGAGCCGCGAGGCACCACTCTGCTGTGGCTCCGCATCTATTGCTATAGCTGGCAATCTTGCCATCCTTGCCGACAGCAACGACTGTTATCAGCGAGCCTGCCAGATCCGAGAAGTCGAGCTTCGAGACATCAGACCCGCTCACTATCTTGTATGTATTTGGGTTATTGAAATCGAAACCTTTGTTTGTTTGATCGTTTGTGTCGATGAACTTATAAAGATTTCCATCTTTGGTATTTTCTGGCGTTATTAACGGCAACGTGCCGATGCCGCTGGGAATCGCCGAAGCAGCGCCGGGTTGGTCGTCGGTACTGGCATCATTACCGGCGGCGAAGACGAGCACGATGTCCGCCTTAGCCGCCTTCTTCAACGTATTGTAGGTATCGACGAGATTGCTCGGATCATCATAGATGGCCTGATAGTCGAGAATCTCATAGTTTTTATTATCGATGGCATATCCCTTGCCATCGAGTTTCAGTTGGCCGTTCTCGTCCTTGAGATACCGCCCCAGCAACAGGCCTGGCCCGTAGCTCCCATTGAGCACGCCAGCTCCCGCACCAATCGCGTATTCGATCGCTTCATTGGTCGGGTCCATCTCGGGATCATCTGGGTCGCCGATATCCACTGCTCGAAGGGGCAATACTGTCGATTCATAGGCCACGCCCTGCATGCCCGTGCCGTCGCGCGCGGCGCCGATTATCCCCGCCACATGGGTCCCGTGTCCGTCAGGCACACCGTCTTTGTCGACAGAATGGCTGACGTCAGCCAAGCGTTTATCCGTCCCGAAGTTGTGCAGCGCCTTCGAAATGCGCGCCACGAATTCGGGATGGTTGATATCCAGTCCTGTATCCACAATCGCAACGACGACGCCCTTGCCCGTATAGCCTTTAAGGTAGGCGGGCAGGGCGTTGATCATACTCAGGCCCCAATTTCTGGAATATTCGGCATCTGCCACCGGCGCAGGCGACGCGACTGATTCCTGGGCCAAGGACAGATTTGGTGCGAAGAGCGCCGTTGTTGCTAAAAACAATTTGATCGTTCTGAAGCGCGTTGGCATGCTTAATCCCTATTCCCAAAACTACTTATTTCTTTCAGATCAGATTGGCGCGATATCGAGCGGCAAGCGATCAGCTTATGTATCGACCAGGTCCCGCCAGCGGAGATCTGCGCGTCGCCTCTACGCATGCTGGCGTGTCACCAATGATACATCGATTATTTCTGGATTTCAGGCACGTCGGATTGGATTTGCCCTTGCGGTGTAGAGCGAAGTTACTAGCCATAGGATTCCTCCTTCTTAGTTTTGTCAGCCGCAGAGCCCCAGTACGACTGGTGGTAGAAAGCACACGGCCGGAATCTTGGCAGCGCTGTTCACACCCACGTTCGTAAGGTGGCCGATGGGCTCGGCGCCAGAGCACCAATGCTTGACCTGCTCCAGCTCTTGCTCGGCGGGTTGTTTCAGAGACGCTTGATCTCGATGCCGTGTTTTCTCAGCACGTAGCCGATCTGGCGCGGGGTCAAACCGAGCAGGCGCGCCGCCTTTGCCTGCACCCAGCCACACTTTTCCATGGCGGCAATGACCGTATCGGCATCGGGCACCCTACCACGAGTCGTGGCAGGGCCTATCGGCGCTTGCCCGTCGCCGACGGGCGGGGCGGCACGGGCGGCGGAAGGCTCGATCGTAGTCGAGTTCTCTGACGTCGGCGGTCCGTTCTTCCACAGCGCCGCGGCCAAGCACTCACCCACGCAACAGGCAAAGTCAGTTCTGAGGATTGATGGACCCGTCGCCAGAACTGCCGTCCGTTGAACGCAGTTTTCGAGCTCTCGGATGTTGCCTGGAAATTCGCAATTCATTAGCACCTCAATCGCTTCGGGAGCGAAGGTCAGCGTGTGATCATTCTCAGTATTGAAATTCTTGAGAAACTGAGCGGCCAAGAGCGGAATATCACCTCGCCTTTCGCGCAATGCCGGCACGCGTAAAGTGACGACGCTGATGCGGTAATAGAGGTCTTGCCGGAACTCCTTGCGTTGAACTGCCTTTTCCAAGTCCCTGTTGGTTGCGGCAATCACGCGAACATCGACTTTAATGGTGTGGTTGCTGCCGACACGCTCAAACTCCTGCTCCTGCAGGACACGCAGCAGCTTAGCCTGGAACGAGCCCGATATTTCGCCAATCTCGTCCAGAAACAATGTGCCTTTGTCGGCAGCCTCAAAGCGCCCCTTGCGCAAATTGATCGCGTCGGTGAAGGAACCCTTCTCATGACCGAACAAGTCAGATTCCAGAAGCGTCTCGGTGAGCGCCGCGCAATTGACCTTGATGAAGGGCTGCTTGGCGCGAGGCGAGAGTTCGTGAATGGCTTTGGCAACCAGCTCCTTGCCGGTTCCGGATTCACCTCGCAACATGACCGTAGTCTTCGCCTTGGCCACCTTGACAAGGTGCTCACGCAGCTTGCGCAGCGCCAGACTATCGCCAAGCATCTCCTTGCTGATCTTTTTACGCTCCATTTGGCAGCCCATCCCACTCCGCCACCCGCCGGTGGAACTGCACTTGACGGTGAGCTGTGTTGTTTTTCGTCATTATCATTCTCGATCTCACCTTTGTGCCTCGAAATTTCCGGCGCGCGGACGCCCTCGGCAAATGGCAATGGCGCCTGAGCATCGTTGTCTTTCACCAGGACGAGCGTCTTCTCCTCCGTGCGGGCGCCCGCAATATGCGCGCTTGTTTGCGCAGGCCTTTACTCGACCGGTCGCCGTTCTGTCCGGCTTCTGCCGCACCGCAGCCTGCAAACCCATCCTTGACAAGAAAGGAGGGGAGTCAATCGAGCTCTCCTTGCATTCGTGCAAGGAAAATTGTCAGTTTGATAGAATTCTATCAAAACGGCAGAAACGCTCCGCCCCCAATTTGGCTGTACCTGCGGCGTTCAGCGTACGTGACGACATGTGCGGACTTGTCCCAATTGCCATCCGAGTTGTGCGGGAAACAGTAGCCGCTGCGCTGTTCGCTTCAACCGCGTGATGCCGCTGACAGTAGAGGCGGCGGCTCGTCGAGCGAGGCTTCATTGTTCGGCTACTAAAGCGGCTGTGCTTTGGTGGGAGTTGGTTTCGCCCAAGTTCTGGGCCTGAGGGCGTCGGCCCGTTTCGCCGCACAGGCTCCTTCCACATCGTCGAGCCGAGAAAGAGGGGCCACACAGCTCCCCCTGTTTCACAATGCCCCGCCCCTCAGCAGCTAGATACGACAGGTGACCTCAAATGATGCGTCTTGCATGGCTTCTACACCTGCCTGAATGCCAGAACTGCGTTCGTACCGCCCATGGCGAAGGCGTTGCTCATGGCGACGCGCACCTTGCGCTCGCGCGGCACATTGGGTGTGATGTCGAGGTCGCAAGCGGGATCTGGCTCGCGATAGTTGGCGGTCGGCGGCACGACGTCCTCTTGGATTGCCATCACGCAGGCGATCATTTCAAGCGCGCTCGCTGCGCCGAGGCAATGCGCGTGCGTGGACTTGGTGGAAGAGATGGACATCGAATAAGCGTGGTTTCCAAACACACGCTTGATCGCCGCCGTTTCAGTCTGATCATTGCTCTTGGTACCGGTGCCGTGCGCGTTGAGGTAGTCGACGTCCTCGGCATTCAGCCCGGCATCGGCAAGGCAGGCGCGCATCGCCGACGCTGGCCCCTCGACAGATGGCGCGGCGATGTGGAAGGCATCGGCGGAAAGGCCGACGCCGGCGATCTCGGCAAGAATTGTGGCACCACGCGCCCTGGCATGCTCGTAGCTTTCCAGCACGGCCATGCCAGCACCCTCGCCCAGCACCAGGCCCTTCCTATCGGCGGAGAAGGGCCGGCAGGTATCGGGTGAAAGCACGCGCATTGCTTCCCATGCTTTCAGCACGCCCCATGCGAAGGGTGCGTCGCTGCCTCCGGAAACCATTACGTCGGCCCGGCCCAGCTTGATCTGATCCACCGCCGAGGCGATCGCATGGTTGGCCGAGGCACATGCGGAGGTCACCCCGAACACCGGCCCGCGCAAGCCGAGGCGCAAGCTCACCTGGCCGGCGGCGGCGCTTGGCATCGTTTTGGGTACAGCGAGGATGCCAACTCGCCTCGCGCCGTCCAAAAGGAGGGCCCGGTAAGTTTCCTCCATTACATCCCAGCCCAAGCCGCCGACGCCCACTGTAGCGCCGAAGCGATGGGCATTCCCTTCGTCGCAGGAAAGTCCGGCCTGCCGCATGGCTTCGCGCGCCGCAAGCACGGCGAGCAAGCTGAAGCGGGCCATGGAGACGAGCTGCTTGCGATCGATGTCGTGCTCGGGCAGCGCCTTGATCTCAGCGCCGGTCATGCCCTCCAGGTCATGAAGCTCGGAATTGGCGAGCGGGCCGATGGCGGAGCGGCCTTCGCGCATCTCTTTCCACATAGAGGCGGCGTCAGTGCCCAGTCCGCACAGGCCGCCCACTCCGGTGATAACGACGCGCCTGTCCATTCAAGCCTCCTTCGCAAGCAAGCCGCGGACGGCGTCCACGACGTCGCCGACATTCTTGAGATTGGACCAGGCATCGGCCGTGTTCATATCGATCTTGATGCCGTAGGCCTGTTCCACATCCCAGAGGACGTCCGCCAAACCCAGCGAATCGAACCCGAGCGCGTCCAGTTCCGTGGCGATTGTTATCTCGCCGACGAATGACGCAGGCATTCCCTCACCGCTCTCCGACTCGGCGCGTTTCTTGATCAGGGCAATGACGTCCGTTGCGAATTGATCGGCCATTCTGTTTCCTGTCTTTCTTTCCCGCGTTTCGACCCGGACGCGGCTCAGTTCCTGAGGCGCGCCGCGTCGCGAAAGCCATCACGCTTGTGCGACTGACAAAGCCCAATGCTCATAAAGCCGGATCAGGTCCGGCCGGTGTGTGGCGTAGGTGCAGTATGACGATGTGAGCCGCTACACCGTGCGCGTCTCCCAGTCTGTCCATAGGCTCGGAAGAAGTCGGACAGTTTGACATGGCCGGTCAGTTGCAACTCCCTTTCCCAACACTCCACTGCCCGGTAGAGCGCATGAAAGTTCTCCTTTCGGGCAGTTTCTTAAGACGCTCGCCACGCCATGAGGCAGTGGGGCATCGGTGTGCGTCAGGTGCTTCTGCCCATGCAGGATTCCACAACATTGATGAAATCGTTTGTTTCGATGAAAGGCATCCACACTTTGGATAGTTGACCACGCGTTTCAAAGGTCGTGAACTACATCTCCTCGTTGTGCTCGACGCACTCCCGACAAGTAACCTCACGGGCGCGGCATGCAGGATCCGAGCCCAGCCGGTCATGAGTGCGGCCTTGCCGGGTCGGGCGATAGGCAGTCATGCCCTTCCTGCGGGTCAAGCACTCCGAAAAAACATTTCCCCCATAAATGCTAGATCTTCCGCTGCCTTTTCGCGTCACAGGCCGTCAAACGTCCGGCCGTTCACAACAGTGATCCGGCAAGTGTTTGGCTGCGCGAGACGATGCTGCAGGGAGTCGTCCTGCATGGCACTTCGCTATGATGCTGCGGTGCCGTCTAACGGCGCCTCGTGTTTGAACACACTGAACGGCCACCGCGATCAAAATCGATGGTTCGAGGACCGTTGATCATCACCCCGCCAGCCTCGATCTTGTTTGCCGCCACGAGAGCGACACAGAGACTGCTGGTGAAGATGCCCGCCTGCCCGCTATGTTCGGGATGGTTGACCATCCCGGATGGACCCATCGAGGGTGTCAAGGCGAGCATGAGCACAGGCGCGAACAGTTCACGGGCAGGCGCGACGGTGGCCGCAAAGCAACGTCGCGCCAGCATGCGATCTCAGCAGGATCGGCACCATCCTGTCAGGGAGCAATGCGAGTGGCTGGCTTAGCCGCTGCGACGCTGCCCGGCATCGATGACGAGGACCTGGCGCCGTGCGAGGAGCAAGAGTAGACGGATAGTATGCGCGGGAGTGGCGACCGACCACCTTGTTTCTAAGGCAGACTGAAAGCGGCTCTTACCGGGCGGCTACGCTGTTTCAGAGACTGGGGCGTCGTGCACATCCAGCCGATACTCTTTGTTGCGGATTGCGAACCGATTGCATTGCCGCAGTTACTGGCATCATGTTAACGCGTCGGACGGCGACATTGGCGAGCACGGTTTTGTGGCCGCAGTTGACAAAGCCCATAAGTTCTAGATGCTGCGTGCTAGAATAGATGTTTGAAATCGCAGGGAGTTTCTGATGTCCAACCTTAAGGAAACTGAGGCAACCCAGGCAGCAGGCGAGGTGCCCGTGAAGGAACAGACACCCGATACAAAGGCGCCGAAGACGCGGAAGCGGACCGCGCAGCGCGCAGGTGCTATACGAACCAGAGCCGCCAGCTCGGCTCTTCAGGCGTCTTCATCTAAAGCGATCGCTTCGCCTACAGTCCGGGCAGCGCGGAGAAATTACTCTGAGAACGAGCGTGCCCAGAAGCTCGGCGAGATCGAGAAGCAGATCGGACGGGGAGAGAGTATCAAGGCAGCCGTTCAGAACGCTGGAATATCGGAACAGACGTACTATCACTGGAAAAGGGCTGCTGGGCAGACAACACAGAGCGATGAGCTCAAGGATCTTGTGAAGCTTGAAGAAGAGAACGCCCGTCTGAAGAAGCTCCTCGCTGACCGGCTCCGGAAAGAAAACGCCGAGCTCAGGAAAAAGCTCGGGCTTGCTTGAGCCCTTTGCCGCCATAGGCAAAAAGCCCGAGGGGCGGCTGACCTGAGCTCCAAGGTGACCTTCCTTTCTTCCTGTGACACAGCGAACAGCGTCGCGCCCAGCAGCCGATACTGGCGCAACGAGCTGTTTCGACCTGAGACCGGGCAGCCGGCAACTGAAGACGTTCTTGACGAACGCGCCCAGCCGCTCCCGCCGCCAGTGGTGATCGAGCTGGACGTCGCCGGCAAGGTGCGGCTGCGGATTCCACTGACCACGCCGCCAACACTGGCAGCGGCGATGGTGAAGGCGCGGGGCGTTTCATGATCCCGGTCCCGAGCCAGGTGCGGATCTGGTTGGCGGTGGGCCGGACCGATATGCGTCGCGGAATGCAGCGTCTCGCTCTGCAGGTTCAGGAGACATTGGGCCGGGATCCGCATTTATGCGTCGGGCGAGATTATGTGGCGGAGCCGCCCTGACCCCTTCGGACCGGCCAAACCCAGCTTGCCTCCGCCACATAAACATTCAGATGGAGTTCAGCAGTTGCAGAACGGAGTCATTTGGTCGGAAACGCACGCCGTGATCGCCGGTGACGCCCGCCTTCTCGAGTCCATTGCGCATCATCTCTACATCCGCTGTGGCATAGCGGT
>NZ_RZSX01000184.1:0-8751 GCF_004023105.1 Mesorhizobium sp. M5C.F.Ca.IN.020.32.2.1
TTCGAGCCCGGTGACCATGTCGTCCTGTGCGGCGTCTCCATCCCGCACGACAAGAAACTGGCCGGCCATTCGGACGCCGATGTCGGCCTGCACGCCTTGACCGACGCGCTGCTCGCCACCTGCGGCGCCGGCGACATCGGCACGCATTTCCCGCCGTCGGATCCGCAGTGGAAAGGCGTGGCCTCGCGGATCTTCGTCGAACATGCGGCAAGACTGGTGCGTGCGCGTGGCGGGCGCATCGCCAATGCCGACATCACGCTGATCTGCGAGGCGCCCCGGGTCGGCCCACATCGCGAAGCAATGACCGAAACCCTTTCGGAAATGCTGGCAATTTCCCGGGACCGTATCTCTATCAAGGCAACAACCAACGAAAAGCTCGGCTTTGTCGGACGCGAGGAAGGCATAGCGGCTATCGCGACCGCCAGCGTCGTGTTTCCGGGGGATGTCCCCGAATGAGCAACAGCGATCTCGCAGATGCCCTGCTTCAGGCCTGCCGACAGCGTGGCATCATGCTGGCGACGGCCGAAAGCTGCACAGGCGGCATGATCATCGCCGCCCTTACCGACATCGCCGGCTCTTCCACGGTGGTCGACCGGGGTTTCATCACCTATTCCAACCAGGCCAAGACTGAGATGCTCGGCGTTTCCGCCGCCACGCTTGAGACGCACGGCGCGGTCTCGCGGGAAACCGCAGTCGAGATGGCGGCCGGCGCGTTGGCGCATTCGGGCGCCGGACTCACCCTTGCCGTTACCGGCATTGCCGGTCCGGGCGGCGGCTCGGCGGAAAAGCCCGTCGGCCTCGTCTGGTTCGGTATCGCCTTGACTGGCCGGCCGGTCGTCAGCGAATGTCAGTTGTTCGCCGACAAAGGCCGCAATTTCATCCGCCGGGAGACGGTCAGGCATGCGCTTGAACTGGGCTTGCGCGCACTCGCTGCGGATCAGGCTGCCGGCGTTGCGCCATAGATGACGTCGGCGCGCTTCTCGAACGCCTCGGAAAACATGCGGAAGGCGCGATCGAACATCGCTCCCATCACCGCACCCAGAATACGGCTCTTGAATTCGTAGTCGATGAAGAAGCAGACATTGCAACCGCCGTCGGCCGGCTCGAAACGCCAGGCGTTGCTCAGATATTTGAATGGACCGTCGATGTATTTGACGTCGATGGCCTTCTCGCCAGGTTTTAGCAGCACCTGCGTGGTGAAAGTCTCGCGGATCGCCTTGTAGCCGATGCTCATGTCGGCGACGAGCAGGGTGCGTCCGTCGCGTTCCTTGCGCGAGCGAACCGTCAGCGCCTCGCAAAGCGGCAGGAATTGCGGATAGGATTCGACATCGGCGACCAGAGCGAACATCTGTTCCGGCGTATGCGCAACGCGGCGGTGGGCTTCGAATTGTGGCATGACACCAGTGTGTTAGGCGGACTTCCTGAGAAACGCTTCCCGTGCCGCGCGCAGCTTGGCGAAATCGTCGCCGGCGTGATGTGACGAACGCGTTAGCGGGCTCGATGCCACCAGCAGGAAGCCCTTGGTCTTGCCGATCGTCTCGAAGGACTTGAATTCCTCCGGCGTGACGAAACGGATCACAGGGTGGTGTTTCTTCGACGGCTGCAGATACTGGCCGATGGTCATGAAGTCGACATTGGCCGAACGCAGATCATCCATCAACTGCAGTATCTCGTTCCGCTCCTCGCCGAGGCCAACCATGATGCCGGATTTGGTGAAGATCGACGGGTCGAGTTCCTTGACCCGCTGCAGGAGCCTAATCGAATGAAAATAGCGGGCGCCGGGCCGGACCGTCAGATAGTTCGACGGTACGGTCTCCAGATTGTGGTTGAACACGTCCGGCTTCGCCGCCACCACGATCTCCAGCGCACCTTCCTTGCGCAGGAAGTCGGGCGTCAGGATTTCGATCGTCGTCGAAGGCGTTGCCGCCCTGATGGCGCGGATGACCTCGGCAAAGTGCTGAGCTCCGCCATCGGCGAGATCGTCGCGGTCGACTGAGGTGATTACGACATGGCTCAGACCCATTTGCTTGACCGCATGGGCGATGCGCGCCGGTTCACCGGGATCGAGCGCTGTCGGAATGCCGGTGGCGACGTTGCAGAAAGCACAGGCGCGCGTGCAGATCTCACCCATGATCATGAAGGTGGCGTGCTTCTTTTCCCAGCACTCACCGATATTGGGGCAACCGGCCTCTTCGCACACCGTCACCAGTCTGTGCGACTTCACGATTTCGCGCGTCTCGGCATAGCCTTTTGACATCGGCGCCTTGACGCGGATCCAGTCGGGCTTGCGCAGCACATCCTGGTCAGGCTTGTGCGCCTTTTCAGGATGCCTCAGGCGCGGCGCATTGGCGATCGTGTCGAGGACGGTGACCATCAGAAATCCAGTTCATTCGCGATTGCCTTCCGGCGGTCGCTTTCACAAGTCATCTAGGACTTTTCGCTGCAAAGAAAAAGGCCGCGGCGGCGCATGCCGCCACAGCCGTTTTCGCATGGCAAGAGTTCAGCAGCTAACGGCGCACCATGCGCCCTACCCAGATCAGCAGGCAGGCGCCGATGAAACCGGTGATCAGATAAGCGATCCAGCCAGCCCCGAAGGCGCCGATGTTGAGCGCCTGCAGGATGGCATTCAGCACGATCGCGCCGACGATGCCAAGAATGATGTTCATCAAGATGCCCATGTTGCTTTTCATGAACATCTCGGCAAGCCACCCTGCCAAACCGCCGATGATGATGGCTGCGATCCAGCCCACGCCATTCACGTCCATATGCCCTCTCCTTGTGTGATGAATGCATCCGGAAACGAATTACCTTACCGTTGAGTTCCTTGGCTTTCACGTGTCGAGTCTCACGCGGTCAATTTATCACGCGTTCAGCGCGCGGCCATAGGCGTCGAGGACGCTTTCCTTCATCATCTCCGACAGCGTCGGATGCGGGAAGATGGTGTGCATCAGTTCTTCCTCGGTGGTCTCCAGGTTCATCGCCACGACAAAACCCTGGATCAGCTCGGTCACTTCGGCGCCGACCATATGCGCACCGAGCAACTGGCCGGTCTTCTTGTCGAAGATGGTCTTGACGAAACCCTGGTCTTCGCCGAGCGCGATGGCTTTGCCGTTGGCGGCGAATTGAAAGCGGCCGACGCGGATGTCCTTGCCCTCGGCCTTCGCTTTCGCTTCGGTCAAGCCGACGGAGGCAACCTGCGGGTTGCAATAGGTGCAGCCCGGAATCTTCAGCTTGTCAGTGGCATGCACGCCGGGGAAATTGGCGATCTTCTCCACGCACACCACGCCTTCATGTTCGGCCTTGTGGGCGAGCATAGGCGGGCCGGCAACGTCGCCGATGGCATAGATTCCGGGCACATTGGTGTTGCCGTAGCCGTCGACGACGACGCAGCCGCGTTCGGTCTTCACGCCGAGCGCTTCGAGGCCGAGATTCTCGATATTGCCCTGCACACCGACGGCCGAGATCATCCGGTCGGCGGTGATCTTCTCAACCTTGCCGTCCTTCATCTCGACATGCGCGGTGACCGAGTTCGCACCCTTCTCGACCTTGGTCACCTTGGCCTCGAGGATGATCTTCATGCCTTGCTTCTCGAACTGCTTTTGCGCGAATTTCGAGACCTCGGCGTCCTCGACCGGCATTACCGCCGGCAACAACTCGACCACAGTCACCTCCGCGCCCATGGTGCGGTAGAATGAGGCGAACTCGATGCCGATTGCGCCCGAACCCATCACCAGCAGCGATTTAGGCATCTCCTTCGGGACCATCGCTTCGAAATAGGTCCAGATCAGCTTGCCGTCGGGCTCGATGCCGGGCAGCGCCCGCGGCCTGGCGCCGGTCGCCAGGATTATGTGCTTGGCGGTATAAGTGCCCTCACCCTTGACGCCCTTGGGCGCCGGCGGCTGGGGCTCCATCGGCTTCTTCGACGAGTTCGACACGACGATCTCGCCCGGTTTATCGCCGGAAGCCGCCTTGGAGAGCTTGGCTTCGCCCCAGATGACGTCGACCTTATTCTTCTTCATCAGGAAGGCGACGCCGCCGTTGAGCCGCAGCGAGACCTTTCGCGAGCGGTCGACCACGGCAGCGGTATCGACGCTGAGCTTGCCGTCGATCTTCAAGCCGTAGTCCTTCAGATGATCGGAATAGTGCATGATCTCGGCCGAACGCAGCAGCGCCTTGGTCGGGATGCAGCCCCAGTTGAGGCAGATGCCGCCGAGATGCTCACGCTCGACGATCGCCGTCTTGAAGCCGAGTTGGGCGGAACGCACCGCCGTGACGTAGCCGCCGGGGCCGGAGCCGATGATGATGACGTCGTAGTTCTCAGCCATTTTGTGGTCCTTATTGAAGCGAGGCTTCCCCGAAAGAAGGCTTCGGGATCGAAATTGGCTCGTACCTCAGTATTGGAGGCGCGAAAGCTGGCTCGTGCATCAGTATCGAAAGAGAGTCGGATACCCAGAGCCCCAGAAATGCGTAACCTGCAAGAAGCCGACTCGACGGCCTTGCCAATGCACAGCCAACCAGAGGCCATGATCAGACTTGCATCGACTATCATGTCGCTAACATCACGCGCACCAGCGGTGCCAGCGCCTCGCCAATGTTGCGCGTGTTTTCCGCATCAAGATGGACGCCGTCGAGCGGCGTGGTCTCGGCCACCGTGCCGGCATCGAAAAAGCCGCAGCCGGCCTCGTCGGCAAGGGCGGAATATTGCGGCGCCAGCCGCTTCGAAGCTTCGTCGCCGCCGGCGAACATTTCCTTGAACTCAGCGTTGTCGGTACGGCTGACCGCGGGCGGCGCGACGAGCAGGATCTGCGGCGCCGGCCAGTCGAACGGGTAGTCGTGGCCGCGCACGATATCGATCAGGCGCTGGATGCCTTGCTTGGCCGCCACCGGATTGCCGTGGATCCACGGCTTCATGTCGTTGGAGCCGAGCATGATGACGATCAGGTCGAGCGGCGCATGTGTCATCAGCACCGTCGGCAGCACTCTAGCGCCGTTACGGTCGGCGCCGGCCAGATGGTCGTCGAAAGCCGTTGTGCGGCCGTTCAAGCCTTCGGCAATGACCTGGATATCGCCTCCCAACGTCGCCTGCAGCACACTCGGCCAGCGGTCCTTGAGCGGGTGGCGATCCAGACTTGCTGCATCATAGCCCCAGGTCAGCGAGTCGCCGTAGCAAAGGACTGTTTTCATGCGTTTGCCCCCCTCCTGCTGAAATCTGCCCGCGCGCGCCTCACCCGCCAGCGCACCAACAGCCATTGCACATGATCGTTGCGACGCCGGAAGGGCTGAAGGCAACAAGGCTGGTGAAGAATTTCCGCACCGCCTTCTTCCTTCTAGACCAGCATGCCCATCGGATTTTCGATCATGCGCTTGAAGGCGACGAGCAGTTCGGCGCCGAGCGCGCCGTCGACGGCGCGGTGATCGGTCGACAGTGTCACCGACATGATGGTCGCTATTCTGATCTCACCGTTCCTGACCACCGCGCGCTCCTCGCCGGCGCCGACCGCCAGGATCGTCGCATGCGGCGGGTTGATGACGGCGGCAAAGTCCTTGATGCCGAACATGCCGAGATTGGACACCGCCGTGGTGCCGCCCTGGTATTCCTCCGGTTTCAGCTTGCGGCTGCGGGCACGGCTGGCGAGATCCTTCATCTCGTTGGAGATGACCGACAGCGTCTTTTCATCGGCGCGCCGGATGATCGGCGTGATCAGCCCGCCAGGGATCGACACGGCGACACCGACATCGGCATGCTTGTGCTTGACCATTGCGCTCTCGGTCCATGACGCATTGGCATCCGGCACCGCCATCAGCGCCATTGCCATCGCTTTGATGAGCATGTCGTTGACCGACAGCTTGTAGGCCGGCGCCTCCCCCTTGTCGGTCTTCTTCATCGGGGCGGCCGCGTTGATCTGCGTGCGCAGCGCCAGAAGCGTGTCGAGCTCGCAGTCGAGCGTCAGGTAGAAATGCGGGATGGTGGTCGTGGCCTCGACCAGCCGGCGCGCAATGGTCTTGCGCATATTGTCATGCGGGACAAGCTCGTAGGAGCCTTCGGCAAACAGTTTTAGCACCTGGTCGTCCGACATTGGCTTTAGCGCGACAGCCGGAGCCGGAGCGCCGGCAGGTGCGGCTTTCGCGGCTGGTGCCGCCTTGGCGCCGCCACCGGAAATCGCTGCATCGACATCGGCCTTGACCACGCGGCCATGCGGACCGGAGCCGCTCACCGCGGAGACATCGACACCGGCTTCCCGGGCGATGCGACGGGCAAGCGGCGAGGCAAAGACACGTTCGCCGCTTGCATGACCATTGGCAATCGGAGCCGCCTGGGGCGCCGGTGCGGCCGCAGGTTTCGGCGCTTCCGGCTTTGGGGTTTCCGCCTTTGGTGCTTCAGTTTTGGGGGCTTCTGTTTTTGGTGCCTCGGCTATTGCCGGAGCGGCAGCGCCGTCACCGCTTTTGGCGGCAGCCGCCGCATCCTCGCCCTCGGCCGCGAGCACGGCGATCAGCGCATTGACCTTGACGCCTTCGGTGCCGGCCGGAACCACCAGCTTGGTCACCGTGCCCTCATCGACGGCTTCGACTTCCATCGTCGCCTTGTCGGTCTCGATCTCGGCGATCACATCGCCCGGCGAAACCTTGTCGCCCTCCTTGACCAGCCACTTGGCAAGATTGCCTTCTTCCATCGTGGGCGACAGGGCCGGCATGGTGATGTTGATCGGCATTTTTCCTCCTCAGTTCCGCCCGGTTAGCGAACGGTGCTGGATATTGAACTGCTCCGACATTCTGCCTCGATAGCCTTCTTCCAATGCCTGAAGCGTCTCGATTTCAGGGATGCCATCTTGTTCCAGTCTCATCCTGGCTATGTGCATGCCGACATCAGCGAGCACCATGCCCCAGTTGTGAGCGTTTGGTCCAAAGAGGTCTTGCATCGTGACGACCGCGTCCGAACCAATCCAGACGCGGAGTATTTCATCGAATTCGCTATTCTCGACGACCACCGCGGGAACTTCTAGTTCGCGCGACATCTCGTTAACCCCGGTACGTCACGGCTTTCACCGCCTCGATGACTTCCGCGACATTGGGCAATGCCAGCTTTTCGAGGTTTGCCGCGTAGGGCATCGGCACGTCCTTGCCGGCAATGGTGATGACCGGCGCATCGAGGAAATCGAAGGCGCGCTGCGACACCTGGCTGGCGATATGGTCGCCGACCGAGCTCTGCGGGAATCCTTCCTCCACCACCACCAGCCGATTGGTCTTCCTGACCGAGGCGATGATGGTGTCGAAATCGAGGGGGCGGATGGTCCTGAGGTCGATGATCTCGGCATCGACGCCCATGCCGCGCAATTCGGCCTCGGCCTTCACCGTGTAGGTCATGCCGATGCCGAAAGAGACGATGGTGACATCCTTGCCTGACTTGTGGATGCGCGCCTTGCCGATCGGCAGCACGAAATCGTCCATCTTCGGCACGTCGAAGGACTGGCCGTAAAGGATCTCGTTCTCGAGGAAGATGACCGGGTTCGCGTCGCGGATCGCGGCCTTCAGCAACCCCTTGGCGTCGGCGGCGGTGTAAGGCATCACCACTTTCAGGCCGGGAATGTGGCTGTACCAGGCGGCATAGCACTGCGAATGCTGGGCGGCGACACGGGCGGCCGCGCCGTTCGGCCCGCGGAAGACGATGGGCGCGCCCATCTGGCCGCCGGACATATAGAGCGTCTTGGCGGCGGAATTGATGATTTGGTCGATCGCCTGCATAGCGAAGTTGAAGGTCATGAACTCGACGATCGGTTTCAGGCCGGCCATCGCCGCGCCGACGCCGACGCCGGCAAAACCGTGCTCGGTGATCGGCGTGTCGACGACGCGCCTCGGCCCGAATTCCTGCAGTAGCCCTTGCGTGATCTTGTAAGCGCCCTGGTACTCGGCGACCTCCTCGCCCATCACGAAGACGTCGCCGTCTCGACGCATCTCCTCGGCCATCGCGTCACGCAACGCCTCGCGCACAGTGGTCGAGACCATTGCTGTGCCGGCCGGGATGTCAGGATCGGCGGCGGCCTTCATGGCGGGGGCAGCGGGAACGGACGCCTTCGGCGCCTCGCCGGCATCCTGCGGCGCGGACTTCGAGCCTTCCTCGGCTGCGTCGGTGCGCTGCCCGCCGTCTGAAATCGCATCCTGGGTGGAAGCCGGTGCAGCCTTGGCATCCTTGCCGATATCGGCGGCGCTCTCGCCGTCCTGCAGCAGCACCGCTATCGGCGTGTTGACCTTCACGCCTTCGGTGCCCTCGGCGACCAGGATCTTGCCGAGCGTGCCTTCGTCGACCGCTTCGACTTCCATCGTCGCCTTGTCGGTTTCGATCTCGGCAATGACGTCACCGGCGGCGACCTTGTCGCCCTCGTTCTTCAACCATTTGGAAACATTGCCCTCTTCCATGGTCGGCGAGAGTGCGGGCATGAGAATTTCGATCGGCATGTCCTTGCCCTCTCGTTACAATACGATGTCGGTCCAGAGCTCGGACGGATCCGGCTCTGCGTCGTTCTGGGCAAATTCGGCGGCGTCGGCGACAATGTCGCGGACCTCCTTGTCGACGGCCTTGAGCTCGTCCTCATCAGCCCACTTCTTGTCGAGCAGGCGCGCCTTGACCTGCTCGATCGGGTCACGCTCCGAGCGCATCTTCTGCACTTCTTCCTTGGAGCGGTACTTTGCCGGATCGGACATCGAGTGGCCGCGATAGCGGTAGGTCTGCATTTCGAGAATCAGCGGCCCCTTGCC
>NZ_RZSX01000185.1:0-8701 GCF_004023105.1 Mesorhizobium sp. M5C.F.Ca.IN.020.32.2.1
GCTGGAGCGCGTTCTGAGGCGCGGCGAGTTCGCGGTGACCACCGAACTCAACCCGCCCGACAGCGCCGATCCGGAGGACGTCTACAACCGCGCGAAAATCTTCGACGGCTGGGTCGACGCCATCAACGCCGTCGACGCGTCGGGCGCCAACTGCCACATGTCGTCGGTTGGCATCTGTGCGCTGCTGACCCGCATGGGCTATGCCCCGATCATGCAGATCGCCTGCCGCGACAGGAATCGCATCGCCATCCAGGGCGACGTGCTGGGCGGGGCGGCGATGGGCGTCGCCAACATGCTGTGCCTGACCGGCGACGGCGTGCAGGCCGGCGACCAGCCGGGCGCCAAGCCGGTGTTCGATCTCGACTGTATGTCGCTCCTGGAAACCTGCCGCATCATGCGCGACAACGGCAAGTTCCTGTCCGGCCGCAAGCTGACGACGCCGCCGCAGCTTTTCCTCGGCGCGGCGATCAACCCTTTCGCGCCGCCGATCGATTTCCGCCCCTACCGGCTGGGCAAGAAGATCGCCGCCGGCGCGCAATTCGTGCAGAGCCAGTACTGCTTCGACGTGCCGATGTTCCGCACCTACATGCAGCAGGTCCGCGATCTCGGTTTCACGGAAAAATGCTTCATCCTGTGTGGCGTCGGGCCGCTGGCCTCGGCCAAGACGGCCAAATGGATCCGCTCCAACGTGCCGGGCATTCATATCCCCGATTCGATCGTCAAGCGGCTGGAAGGCGCCCACGACCAGAAGAAGGAAGGCAAGCAGCTCTGCATCGACATCATCAACGAGGTGAAGGAAATTCCCGGCGTCTCCGGCGTCCATGTGATGGCCTATCGTCAGGAGGAATACGTGGCCGAGATCGTCGATGAATCGGGCGTGCTGAAGGGCCGCCAGCCTTGGAAACGCGAAATCCGCCGCGACGACCAGCTCGTCGCCGACAGGCTCGACCACATATTGCACGACGAGATCACCGAAACCCAAGTGGATATGGTCAAGACCGCGCATTGATGGCGCGGACGGTCACCATTCGCTTGATCGAAATCAGAAACGATATAAAGAAGTCTTTATATCACGAGGGAGAGACTTCATGACCCGGACGATCGTCGCCTCGGCGACACGAGAAATCATCATCGGCTTCGACCAGCCCTTCTGCGTGATCGGCGAACGCATCAATCCGACCGGGCGCAAGAAGCTCGCCACTGAAATGATCGCGGGTAATTTCGACACCGTCATTAGGGATGCGCTGGAACAGGCCGCCTGCGGCGCGACCATGCTCGACGTCAATGCCGGCGTTACCGCCGTCGACCCCAACGCAACCGAACCAGCGCTGCTGGTGCAGACGCTGGAGATCGTGCAGGGCCTGGTCGACCTGCCGCTGTCGATCGACAGTTCGGTGACCGCGGCCATCGAGGCGGCGCTCAAGGTCGCCAAGGGCAGGCCGCTGGTCAATTCCGTCACCGGCGAGGAAGAGAAGCTCGAAGCCATCCTGCCGCTGGTCAAGAAATACAACGTTCCGGTGGTTGCCATCTCCAACGACGAGACAGGCATTTCGATGGATCCGGACGTGCGCTTCGCCGTCGCCAAGAAGATCGTCGAGCGCTGCGCCGATTTCGGCATTCCGGCGCATGACGTGGTCGTCGATCCCCTGGTCATGCCGATCGGCGCGCTGGGCGATGCCGGCCGCCAGGTCTTTGCCCTCCTGCGCCGGCTGCGTGAAGAGCTCAAGGTCAACACCACCTGCGGCCTGTCCAACATCTCGTTCGGCCTGCCGCACCGCCACGGCATCAACGCCGCCTTCATCCCGATGGTGATCGGCGCCGGCATGACCTCGGCGATCATGAACCCGGTGCGGCCGCAGGAGATGGAAGCTGTGCGCGGCGCCAATGTGCTGAACGGCACCGACGAGAACTGCACCAACTGGATCAGGACATACAAGGACTACAAGCCGGCCGAAGGCGGCCAGGCGATCGCGGCGCCCACGCAAGTCAATACGCCGGGTGAAGGCAATGGCAATGGCGGCCGCCGGCGCGGCGGCCGTGAAGCCCGTATGGCCCGGGGATAAGCGCGCAATCGTGAACTCTCCTGCCAACATCACCGATCCGCTCGTGCTGTTCATGCCGTCCGGCAAGCGCGGGCGGTTTCCGGTCGGCACGCCGGTGCTCGATGCCGCACGCCAGCTCGGCGTCTATGTCGAGAGCGTGTGCGGCGGACGCGCCACTTGCGGGCGCTGCCAGGTCGAGGTGCAGGAAGGCAATTTCGCCAAACATAAGATCGTCTCTTCCAACGACCACATCTCGCCCAAGGGTGCCAAGGAGGAGCGCTACGAACGCGTGCGCGGCCTTCCCGAACGACGCCGCCTGTCCTGCTCGGCGCAGATCCTCGGCGATCTCGTCGTCGACGTGCCGCAGGACACGGTCATCAACGCGCAGACCATCCGCAAGGACGCCGACACCAGGGTCATCGCCCGCGATTCGGCAATCCACATGTGCTATGTCGAGATCGAAGAGCCCGACATGCACAAGCCGCTAGGCGATCTCGATCGCCTGAAGATCGCGCTGATGAAGGACTGGGGACTCAAGAGCCTCGATTTCGACGTCCATCTGCTGCCGCAGGTGCAAGGCATCTTGCGCAAAGGCAACTGGACCGCGACCGCCGCCATCCACAAGGATGCCGAAAGTGAGACCGCGCGGGTCATCTCTTTGTGGCCCGGCCTCAAGAACGAGGCCTACGGGCTTGCCTGCGATATCGGCTCGACCACCATCGCCATGCATCTGGTCTCGCTTCTGTCGGGCCGCGTCGCCACCTCCTCGGGCACGTCGAACCCGCAGATCCGCTTCGGCGAGGATCTGATGAGCCGCGTTTCCTATGTGATGATGAACCCGGACGGTCGCGAAGGCATGACGGTCGCGGTGCGCGAGGCGATCTCTGGTCTCGTCGATAAGGTTTGTGCGGAAGGCAACGTCCAGCGCAACGACATCCTGGATTCCGTCTTCGTCGGCAATCCGATCATGCACCATCTGTTCCTCGGCATCGACCCGACCGAGCTCGGCGGCGCGCCCTTCGCGCTGGCCGTTTCGGGCGCCGTGCACATCAAGGCGTCGGATATCGGCCTGAAGCTCAACCAGGGCGCCAGGCTCTACATGTTACCTTGCATCGCCGGCCATGTCGGCGCCGACGCGGCTGCGGTGACGCTGTCGGAAGGCCCGCACCGCCAGGACGAGATGATGCTGATCGTCGATGTCGGCACCAATGCCGAGATCGTGCTCGGCAATCGCCAGCGAGTCGTGGCGGCCTCCTCGCCCACCGGTCCGGCCTTTGAGGGCGCGGAAATCTCCGGCGGCCAGCGCGCCGCGCCCGGCGCCATCGAGCGCGTGCGCATCGATCCCGATACGCTAGAGCCGAAATACCGCGTCATCGGCTCGGAATTGTGGTCCGACGAGCCCGGCTTCCTCGACAGCGTCCAGGCAACCGGCGTCACTGGTATCTGCGGCTCCGGCATCATCGAGGTGGTCGCCGAAATGTATCTGGCCGGCATCATCTCCGAGGACGGCGTCGTCGATGGCGGGCTCTCCGCCCGCTCGCCGCGGGTCACCGCGAATGGCCGCACCTTCTCCTACGTGCTGAAGGAGGGCGAGCCCAGGATCACCATCACTCAGACCGACGTGCGCGCCATCCAACTCGCCAAGGCTGCGCTTTATGCCGGCATCAAGCTGTTGATGGAAAAGCAGCACACCGATCATGTCGACCGCATCCACTTCGCCGGCGCCTTCGGCTCCTTCATCGATCCGAAATACGCCATGGTGCTGGGACTGATCCCCGACTGCGATCTCGACAAGGTCTCGGCCGTCGGCAATGCCGCCGGTGCCGGCGCGCGCATGGCGCTTTTGAACCGCGGCTATCGCCGCGAGATCGAGGAAACGGTGAGCCGGATCGAGAAGATCGAGACTGCGCTGGAGCCGAAATTCCAGGAGCACTTCGTCTACGCCATGGCGCTGCCGAACAAGGTCGACCCGTTCCCGAAACTTTCGGCGGCGGTGAAACTGCCACCGCGCAAGACGGTCAGCGAAGACGGCATTGCCGGCGACGCCGCCCCCCGGCGGCGTTCACGCGAAGGCCACGCGGCCCGGCGCGGCCGGGGGTAATACCCCGCCGGCGAAAGCAGCACTTCGCCCTCATTCTCGTTTGCATGCAAATGTTTCCGGATCAGCCCAAACTGAAACAAGGCGCTGTTTTCGTGAAATCCACCAGATACATGCGAGGCGCATTTAACCGGCATCGAACGGCAGGCAGGAAATAACTTCCAGCCGCCGCAGCACTCCAAGGGAGATGAAGATGTCGATGTTCGAAAGCCTCGGCCGCTTTGGTACGGCCATCAAGCATGCGCACAACAGGAACAAGTCCGTCCGGGCCCTGAACAGCCTACCGCCCGAAATTCAGAGGGACATCGGCTGGCCAGTGTCGCCGCGCGAAGACCCGCAGGTCACCTTCTCGGCCCTGCTTCTGGGTTCGGCGCGCTGATGACGTTCGCCGACAAATGCAAGCTGCTGGCCAAGCGCCGGAGCCGTCATACGGCTCCGGCGGCAAGCGACCCTCGGTTGCGCGCCGCACTGCTGCACCGGCGCTGAGCATTGCAGCGAGCCATGACCAGCTGCTGGCCTTGATTGCCAGCCAGATCACACCGCCGTGCTGTCTCAGCGCAAATCTTGACATTCTGGGCGAAGGGACGATCTTCGATAGCGGGGGTTCTCTTAGTCGGCTCAACCGAAGTCCGTGTGTCCGCATGCCTAGCCTCAAAAGCCACGTCGTTTCCTTTGTCCTCAGGTATAGCCGCAAGAAAGCCTTTTCCAGTCCGGAAAACCTGCAGCGCTGGATTGCCTATGCGCGCAAGACGGAGAACCATCAGCCGCCTGCCTTGCTCCGATCACGTTTCGACATCACGACGCGCAGCGTGGACGGCTTTCCCGTCTATGAAATCGCGCCAAAGGCTGGCGAGCGGAAGCGTATCCTCTACTTGCATGGCGGCGCCTACGTCTTTGAAATCACGCCGTATCATTGGCGGCTGATCGGCGATATGGCCCGTCGGTTGGGCTTCGGCATCACCGTGCCGATCTACCCGATTGCTCCCGAACACGATTTCCACTCCATGTTCGGCATGGTCGGCAAGGTCTACCGGCAGATGCTCGATGAGACGGAAGCGCAGGACATCGTCTTTATGGGCGATTCCGCCGGCGGCAACATGGCCGTGGTGCTGACCATGATGGCAGCGGAAGACGCCCTGCCCTTGCCGTCACGCCATGTGTTGATCTCGCCCGGCCTCGACGTGTCGCTCGCCAACCCGGAAGTGTTCGAGGCGGAACGCTACGATCCGTGGCTGGGAATTCCGGGCGGGCTGGAGGCGGTCCGGCTCTACAGTGCCGGCATAAATCCCAGCGACTGGCGCATCAGCCCGCTTTACGGTGACCTCTCGGTGTTGCCGAAAACGCTGCTTCTGACCGGTTCGCGCGACATGCTGACGCCCGACAACCTGATCTTCGCGCAAAAGGCCCGTGCCGCCGGTGTCGAAATTGAGGTTGTTCTCGAGCAAGGCATGTTCCATGCATGGCCGCTCATCGACATGCCCGAGGCGCGGCGTGCGCGCGATAGCATCGTGGCGTTTTTGACCAGCGAAACCGAGAGCTATCACGCCAAAGCCGACAAATTGTCACTGCAAAAGACAGATCGCGGCGTCACCGCTCACAACCTGGCTACGCCGTTGAGGTCCTGAATCAAAATTTCCCGGTTTCCCTGAACACTTCGAAGGTCGCACGGATGTGGTCGGCGACCGCCTTCACCGGCGCGCTGGCGTCCGGCGCCACGACCATGGCCAGATTGTAGGTGCCGATATCGGGCATGCCGTCCTTCGGGCAAAGCTCGACCATGTCGCTGCCGAGGAACGATTTCGGCAGCGGCGCTACCGCGAGGTCGGACATGATTGCAGCGCGCTGGCCGGCCGTATGCGCGCTCATATAGGCCACGCGATAGTTGCGGCCTTCGCGGCCGAGCGCTTCGAGCGCCCCGGCCCGCCAGGCACAGCCCTCTTCCCACAATGACACCGGCAGCGGTTCGCGCAGATGCGCGCAGCCGCCCTTGGCGCCGGCCCAGACGATCGGTTCTGTGAGCAGCACTTCGGCGCCGAGCGCGCTGGTCTTATAGGAATTGGTGAGCAGCGTGATGTCGAGCGCCCGGTCGTCCATGCGCCGGCGCAGATTGCTACTCTGGTCGATGGTGACATCGACTGCGATAGAGGGATGCGACTGCGCAAAACGCTTCAAGACATGTGGCAGCACGCGCTCGCCATAATCGTCCGGCGAGCCGAGCCGCACCACCCCGACAATGTCGGGGATGATGAATTTCGACACCACCTCGCGGTTGATAGACAGCAGCCGGCGGGCGTAGCCGAGCAGCATCTCGCCATCCGTGGTCAGCGTCACCGAGCGCGCGTCGCGCGCAAACACGGAGCGGCCGAGAATGTCCTCAAGTTTCTTGATCTGCATGGAGACGGCCGACGGCGTGCGGAAGACGGCATTGGCCGCGGTTGTGAAACTGCCGGTCTCGGCGATTGCCACGAAGGTGCGCAAGACGTCGAGATCAAGCAGCGGCAACGGATGATTGAGTGGGGCGTTCATGGGAAGCAGCCTTCAATTTTTCTGATGCAAACTATCATTCCATTTCGTTTGATTGAACATCACTTTGGTGGGATAGTCAACTCCATCGAAGGCAGGTGTATCGAAAGCGGCCTTGAACGCCCACGACATCGATCTGCAATCGACACGAAATGAAGCTGAAACAAACCGGTGTAGCGCTTCGTATGCCGAGCAATCGGCAAGCTCCCGACCCAATGCAAAAGGAGAATGAAAATGTCCATCCTGTCATCCATCGGCCGCATCGCGACCGAATTCAGCGCGGCTCGCGCCCGCTACCAGACTGAACGCGCCATCCGCTCACTGCCGATCGAACTGCAGAAGGATATCGGCTGGCCTGAAGCCGCCGACACCAAGACCGGCACTCGCTATGGGGTTGGATCCTGGGCTGGCGGAGCAAAATAGATCGTGTGTATTCAAAGCTGACGGCCTGTCGCGCAGATCATGCCCGGCAGGCCTTTTTGTTTGCAGTCAAATGTTTTTTGCAGCCATGTCGCCGCTGCATGGCGCATATGAGCGGGCTGCATAGCAGCTCACATTTCGAACTAACGCCTTGTAAATGATCATAAATATTGGGCGGAATGCCCAAAGTTGTCGCATTCCGTGTCGCTTTTCATATCAAGTGCTTCGCTTTTGCGATTTAGTTTCCCCTCACGTAAGCCTATATCAGCGCCAGCCAACGAGCTGCCCCACTCCATCAAGCGAAGGCGACCCGTCTGAGCAACCGAATGGAGATGATGATGAAGCTTTTTGCCCGCCTTTTTTCTCGCCGAGAAATGAACCTGACGACCGCGCTCGAGCGCCAGCGCCTTGCCAACACCATGCCCGGCCAGACCGGCGCCGTGGCCGCCGCACGCCTCGGCTTCGTCGCCTGATCTGACAAGCTCGCAAGCGGCGCTATCGGCTGCTGCTTCGAAGTTGATCACAGCGCCGCTTCGGTTCTGCCGAGGCGGCGCGTTTTGTATGTGCCGACCACATGCCGCATATTTGCTCAAACCGGCGGCATGTTGGGACCGTCGACGCATAGCGATTGCCCATTTGCGACCTATGTCGCAAATAAAGTCTGCCTTTCGCCGCCTAGCCAATTGACAGGAAAGGTTTTTCCTGATGTCGCTATGCTGATCGCGACATCCTGTTCGCGCCATTGCAGCGTGAGGGTTACCCTGTGAACGTCGTAAATCATCCGATCAGGCGATCGTTTGTATTCTTCCTGGTCCCCGATTTCACCATGATCGCCTTTGCAACGGCGCTCGATCCGTTGCGCTCGGCCAACCGGATGCTCGGCTACGAGGCCTATCGTTGGCGGCTCGCCAGCATCGACGGCAAGCCGGTGCGCGCCTCGAACGGCGTCGAATGCGCCGTCAACACCTCGCTGGAGGACGAACGCAAGAAGATGTCCGGCCCCGAACGGCCGAACATGGCGGTCGTTTGCAGCGGCATCAATGTCGAGCGCTACCAGAACAGATCGGCCTTCGCCTGGCTGCGCGAGGAATACAACCGCGGCGTCGCCATCGGCGGCTTGTGTACTGGCGCACATATACTGGCCGCCGCCGGCCTGTTGTCCAACAAGCGCTGCGCCATTCATTGGGAGAACCTGCCGGGTTTTTCCGAGGCGTTCCCGAAGGCCAATGTCTTTGCCGACCTCTTCGAGATTGACCAGAACATCTACACCTGCGCCGGCGGCACCGCGGCGCTCGACATGATGCTGAAGCTGATCGGCGACGATTTCGACGACAACCTCGTCAACCGGGTCTGCGAGCAGGTTTTGACTGACCGCGTACGCAGCCCGACCGATCGCCAGCGCCTGCCGCTGCGTGCGCGCCTTGGCGTGCAGAATTCCAAAGTGCTGACCATCATCGAATTGATGGAAGCAAACCTGTCCGAGCCGCTGTCGCTGATCGAGATTGCCGATCATGTCGACTTGTCGCGCCGCCAGATAGAGCGCCTGTTCCGCACCGAAATGGGACGATCCCCTGCCCGCTACTATCTGGAAATCCGCCTCGACCGGGCCCGGCACTTG
>NZ_RZSX01000186.1:0-8686 GCF_004023105.1 Mesorhizobium sp. M5C.F.Ca.IN.020.32.2.1
AAATCGACTACGGCACGCCCGCTTCGGAAGCGGAACAGCAGGTGACGCTGACGGTCGACGGCAAGTCGGTGACCGTGCCGGCGGGGACCTCGATCATGCGCGCTTCGATGGAAGCGGGCGTCGAAATCCCCAAACTCTGCGCGACCGACATGCTGGACTCGTTCGGCTCCTGCCGGGTCTGCCTCGTCGAGATCGATGGACGCGGCGGTACGCCGGCCTCTTGCACGACGCCGGTCGGCGAAGGCATGGTCGTGCACACGCAAACCGACCGCCTCACCGCCATCCGCCGCGGCGTGATGGAACTCTATGTTTCCGACCACCCGACCGGCTGGAACGAGAAGGCCGGCACGGGCGCCAGCGAGTTCGACAAAGTCGCCAACACTGTCGGTCTGACCGAAAACCGCTACGGCATCGACGGCCGCAACCACGTCAAGCAGGAGAACGGCGTAGCGCCCGGCCATGGTTCGCTGGCTGTTGACTACATCGCCCGCGATGAATCCAATCCTTATTTCACCTATGATCCCGCGCAATGCATCGTCTGCTCGCGTTGCGTGCGGGCCTGCGAGGAGGTGCAGGGCACCTTCGCGTTGACCATTGAGGGCCGCGGCTTCCAATCACGCATGGTCGCCGGCATGCACGAGGATTTCATCGCTTCCGAATGCGTATCCTGCGGCGCCTGCGTGCAGGCCTGCCCGACCGATGCGCTGCGCGAGAAAACAGTGCTTGCCAAGGGCCTGCCGGAGCGCTCGGCCGTCACCACCTGCGCCTATTGCGGCGTCGGCTGCTCGTTCAAGGCCGAGGTCAAGGGCGACGAGGTCATTCGCATGATGCCCTACAAGGAGGGCAAGGCGAACCACGGACATTCCTGCGTGAAGGGCCGTTTCGCTTACGGCTATGCGACCCACAAGGATCGCATCCTGTCACCGATGATCCGGGAAAAGATTACCGATCCCTGGCGGGAGGTGAGTTGGGAAGAGGCGATCGCCCATACGGCCAAGGAATTCCGCCGTATCCAGTACCAGTATGGACGCACCGCGATCGGCGGTATCACCTCCTCGCGTTGCACGAACGAGGAAACCTATCTCGTCCAGAAGCTGGTGCGGCAAGGCTTCCGCAACAACAATGTCGATACCTGCGCGCGCGTCTGCCATTCGCCAACCGGCTATGGGCTCGGCCAGACCTATGGCACCTCGGCCGGCACGCAGGATTTCGACTCCGTCGATTACACTGACGTCGCCGTCATCATCGGCGCCAATCCCGCTTCCGCCCATCCAGTGTTCGCCTCGCGGCTGAAGAAGCGGCTGCGCCAGGGCGCCAAGCTGATCGTGCTCGATCCGCGTCGCACCGAGATGGTCAAGTCGGCACATATCGAAGCGGCCTATCACCTGCCGCTGAAGCCCGGCACCAATGTGGCAGTGCTGACAGCGCTGGCGCATGTCATCGTTACCGAAGGTCTTTTCGACGAAGCCTTCATCCGCGAACGCTGCGATTGGGCGGAATTCCAGGACTGGGCTTCTTTCGTCGCCTTGCCGGAAAACAGCCCAGAAACCGTCGGCAGATTGTCCGGCGTCGATCCCGAGCTGATCCGTGGTGCGGCACGTCTCTATGCCACCGGCGGCAATGGCGCGATCTATTACGGCCTCGGTGTGACAGAACACAGCCAGGGTTCGACCACGGTGATGGCGATCGCCAACCTCGCCATGGCCACAGGCAATATCGGCCGGCCGGGCGTCGGCGTGAACCCGCTGCGCGGCCAGAACAATGTGCAGGGCTCATGCGACATGGGTTCCTTCCCGCATGAGTTGCCTGGCTATCGCCACATCTCCGGCGAAGCCGTGCGCGACATCTATGAGAGCCTTTGGGGCGTGAAACTCGACGACGAGCCCGGCCTGCGCATCCCCAACATGCTGGACGCCGCCGTCGACGGTAGCTTCAAGGGCATCTACATCCAGGGCGAGGACATTCTGCAGTCCGACCCTGATACCAAGCATGTCGCGGGCGGTCTTGCGGCGATGGAATGCGTCGTCGTGCACGATCTCTTCCTCAACGAGACCGCGAACTACGCGCATGTGTTCCTGCCGGGCTCGACCTTCCTCGAGAAGGACGGCAGCTTCACCAATGCCGAGCGCCGCATCAACATGGTGCGCAAGGTTCTGGAGCCAAAGGCGCGCTACGCCGACTGGGAGGCGACGCAGGAGCTTGCCCGCGCGATCGGGCTGGACTGGAACTATCAGCATCCTTCCGAGATCATGGACGAAATCGCCAAGACGACGCCAAGCTTCGCCAACGTCTCCTTCGAGCTGCTCGACCGTGTCGGATCGGTGCAGTGGCCCTGCAACGAGAAGGCGCCGCTCGGCACCCCGATCATGCATGTCGATGGTTTCGTGCGCGGCAAGGGTAAGTTCATCCGCACCGAATATGTGGCGACGGATGAAAGGACCGGGCCGCGTTATCCGCTGCTGCTCACTACGGGCCGGATCTTGTCGCAGTACAATGTCGGCGCCCAGACGAGGCGCACCGAGAATGTGATGTGGCACGCCGAGGACCGGCTGGAGATCCATGCGCACGACGCCGAGAACCGCGGCATCCGCGAAGGCGACTGGGTGCGGCTGGCGAGCCGTTCCGGCGAGACGACGCTGCGCGCGCTGATCACCGACCGGGTGTCGCCGGGCGTCGTCTATACGACCTTCCATCACCCCGACACGCAGGCGAATGTCATCACCACCGACTTCTCGGACTGGGCGACCAACTGTCCGGAATACAAGGTCACCGCCGTACAGGTGGCGCCGTCCAATGGCCCGACCGAGTGGCAGAGGGACTATAACGAGCAGGCCCGCCAGAGCCGGCGCATCGCCCCGCTGGAAGCGGCGGAGTAGTCTTGGCCGTGCGCCGCAAAGCAACGACGCAGATATCGCGGCTGGCACACCGCGCCGGCGGCACCACCGCCGCCAACCGCATGGTGCCGAAGGAGACGCCGGTGGCGTTCTCCTTTGCCGGCACCACGCATGCGGTGATGATGGCGAGCCCGGCCGACTTCGAAGATTTCGCGCTCGGCTTCTCGCTCACCGAGGGCATTATCGCTGCGCCAGAAGAGATCGAGGCGATCGAGGTCGAATATCTCGGCGCCGGGATCGACATCCAGATCCGGTTGAAGGACCGGGCCAACACGCGCTTCCAGGCGCGGCGCAGACGGCTCGCCGGCCCCGTCGGCTGTGGGCTATGCGGTATCGAGTCGATCGAGGAAGCGATGCGCTCGGTCGATGCGGTCGGTTCGTCCAAGCTTACGCTTGGTGTCGAGGACATCACCCGCTCGGTCAAGCTCTTGTCGAAAGTGCAGCCGCTGCACACGCAGACCGGAGCGGTACATGCCGCCGGCTTCTACGTGCCCGGCAAGGGCATCGTCATGGCGCGCGAGGATGTCGGCCGCCACAACGCCCTGGACAAACTTGCCGGTGCGCTGGCGAAAGCCGGTATCTCAGGTGCGTCGGGCGCGGTCGTGGTGACGTCGCGTGTCTCGGTGGAGATGGTGCAGAAGACGGCCGCCATCGGTGCTGCCATCATCATCGCCGTTTCGGCGCCGACCGCCCTTGCCATCCGCACGGCCGAGACCGCCGGAATGACGCTGGTGGCGCTGGTGCGCGGCGATGATTTCGATATTTTCACCCACCCTGACCGGGTGGTTTGCGGAGTTGCCAAGCATGTCGCATGACGAAGACCACATCACCAGCACCAGGGAAAAGTTGGTGCGCATGGCCAACCAGATCGCGGCCTTTTTCCATTCCAAACCGCGCGAAGAAGGCATTGCCGGCGTGGCCGAGCACATCAACAAGTTCTGGGAGCCGAGGATGCGGCAGCAGTTCTTCGAGATGCTGGACAGCGGCACCGAGAATTTCGACGGGCTCGTGGTGGCCGCTTCGGCCAGGATCAAGCGACCAAAGACGCCCGAGCAGGCTGACGTGAGCCTTGGCTACACCCAGCCTACGCAGGCCGAAGCGCGGCCCGCTGAAATAGCCTAAAGCGCGTCGCATTTGAACGGATTCATGCGACGCGCTTTAAGTTCTTGTTTTTGGCGCATGTCGTTATCGCAAAACCGCTGCGCACTTTTGCGCGACATGCACTAGGAGCCGCCAAGGGTCCTATATTCCTGTCCTCTAAACTTTGGCTGCCGCAAACGGCTTGGCTCTGCTATGGTTGACGATAGGAAATCGTCTGGCCGGGCGGGGTCGTTGCATGAGGCCGATCGAGACCAGATATGCCCGTAGCGGTGACGTGCGGATCGCCTATCAGGTGGTCGGCCGGGTTCGTTCGATGTCGTTTTCGTGCCGGGCTTCATTTCCAATCTCGACCTGCACTGGGAAGACGAAGGCTAGAGCCGGCTGCTGAAGCGGTTTTCAGCCTTCTCGCGGCTGATCCTGTTCGACAAACGCGGCACCGGTCTGTCGGACCGCATCGATACCAATCACCTACCTAGCCTTGAAACACGCATGGACGACGTGCGTGCGGTGATGGTCGCCGCCGGCAGCGGGCGTGCGGCATTACTCGGTGCTTCGGAAGGCGCGCCGATGGCGATGCTGTTCGCCGCCACCTATCCGGAGCGGATGCGGGCGCTGGTGCTCGCACTTCGACGGACCGGCGCGCGCCATACGCTGCGCGGTGGCGCTGCGTGACGCGGCACAGGGGATCGGCGTGGCCAGCGCGCAGGGCGTGCATGTTGGCGAGATTGGATCGCGCGGGCCGCCAACGGGGCTGACCGCGCGCGTGACGATGCAGTTCGCCGCCAGGCCGCCCGCGGCAACATCCTGGCCGTCAACGGGAGAAGGGAGACTACCCGTGCGCCACCATCACATGGCGGACGGCCGTGTAGTCTTCCAAGGCATAGAGTGACATGTCCTTGCCGTAGCCGGACTGTTTCAGCCCGCCATGCGGCATCTCATTGGTCAGCATGAAATGGGTGTTGATCCAGGTGCAGCCATATTGCAACCGAGCGGCAGTCGCCATGGCGCGCGAGACATCCTTGGTCCACACCGAGGACGCGAGGCCATAGTCGCTGTCATTGGCCCAGTTCACCGCCTCGTCGACCTCGGAAAAGCGGGTAACGGAGACAACCGGCCCGAATACTTCGCGGCGCACGATCTCGTCTTCCTGCAGCGCGCCGGCGACGACGGTTGGCTGGTAGAAGAAGCCGGAGCCCTCGCCCGGCTTGCCGCCGGTGGTGATCTCGATGTGCTTCAGTTCCGAGGCGCGCTCGACGAAGCTCGAGACGCGGTCGCGCTGGCGACGTGAGATGAGCGGCCCGATCTCGTTCTCGGTGTCGTCGGGGCGGTTGTATTTGATGCTTGAGACGGCGGAAGAAAGGTCGGCGACGAGCTTGTCGTAGATCTTCTTGCCGGCATAGATGCGGCAGGCGGCAGTGCAGTCCTGGCCGGCATTGTAGTAGCCGAAGGCGCGCAGGCCATTGATCACCGCGCCGAGGTCGGCATCTTCGAAGACGATGACCGGCGCCTTGCCGCCGAGTTCGAGATGCGTGCGCTTGACCGATTTGGCTGCCGCCTGCAGCACCTTCTTGCCGGTGGCGACGTCGCCGGTGATCGAAATCATGTTGACTTTCGGGTGGTTGATCAGTGTGTTGCCGACGCTGTCGCCGCGGCCGAGCACAACGTTGACGACACCTTCCGGCAGGATTTCAGCGAGGATCTTCGCCAGCTTCAGCGAGGTCAGCGGCGTCTGCTCCGACGGCTTGAAGACGACGGTGTTGCCGCCGGCAATCGCCGGCGCCAGCTTCCAGGCCATCATCATCAGCGGATAGTTCCATGGCGCGATCGAGGCGACGACGCCGATGGCATCGCGGCGGACCATCGAAGTGTGACCGGGGATGTATTCGCCGGCGACCTGGCCGGGCATCGAGCGGACAGCGCCGGCAAAGAAGCGGTAGCAGTCGACGATCGCCGGGATCTCGTCGTTGAGCACGGCATTGATTGGCTTGCCACAATTGAGCGCCTCGAGGGCAGCGAAATCTTGTGCCGCGGCCTCGACGCGATCGGCGATTTTTAGGAGATAACCGGAGCGCTGCGCCGGTGTGGTGCGCGACCAGGTGACGAAGGCCTTTTCGGCCGCCAGCACCGCTGCCTCGATCTGCGCCTGGCTCGCTTCGGGCAGGTTGAGGATGGTCGCCCCGGTCTTCGGATTGAGGATTGGCTCCTCGGTTTCGGTGCCCTTCTCGAATTTCGAGCCGATCAGCATCTTGGTGTCCATGGAAGTCTCTCCCTTATGGATTCTTGACGTCATTTGCCCGAACCGGCGATCTGGTCGCCGTCGCGGGTGAGGTAATAGGCGACGAGGATGGGCAGCAGCGTCACCAGCACGACCACCATGGCGACGACATTGGTGACCGGGCGCTGGCGCGGACGGATCAGCTCTTCCAGCATCCAGATCGGCAGCGTCTGCTGCTGGCCGGCGGTGAAGGTGGTGACGATGACCTCGTCGAACGACAGCGCGAAGGCAAGCATGCCGCCGGCGAGCAGGGCGGTGGCGATGTTGGGCAGCACGACATGGCGGAAGGTCTGGAAGCCGTCGGCGCCAAGGTCCATCGATGCCTCGATCATCGAGCCGGAGGTGCGGCGAAAGCGGGCGACAGCGTTGTTGTAGACAACGACGACGCAGAAGGTCGCGTGGCCGAGCACGATCGTCCAGAACGAGAACGGAATCTCGGCCAGCGAAAAGGCTGAACGCAGCGCGATGCCGGTGATGATGCCGGGCAGCGCGATCGGCAGGATGACCAGCAGCGAGATGGTTTCGCGGCCAAAGAACCGTGTTCGCGACACGGCGGCCGCGCAGAGCGTGCCGAGGACCAGGGCGACGAGCGTCGAGATAGCGGCGACACGCACCGACAGCGACAGCGACTGCCACACGTCCGGGCGATTCCAGGTGACGGCGAACCATTGCGTCGTCAGCCCCGGCGGCGGCCAGACGAAGCTCCTTTCCTCGGTCGTGAAGGCATAGATGAAGATCAGGAATATCGGCAGATGCAGGAACAGCAAGCCGCAGGCAGCGGCGATCTTCAGGCCGAGAGGAGCGGATGGTGAGCCATCAGAGCGCATCGAAGGCCCCCATGCGCTTGGCGCCCCAGAGGTAAAAGCCCATGATGACGATGGGCACCACGGTGAAGGCGGCGGCGAGCGGGATGTTGCCGGCGGTGCCCTGCTGCGAATAGACGGCCTGGCCGATGAACAGCCGCGAGGTGCCGATGATCTGCGGGATGATGTAATCTCCGAGCGTCAGCGAGAAGGTGAAGATCGAGCCGGCGACGATGCCCGGGAGCGCCAGCGGGAACAGCACGTTGCGGAAGGTCTGGCCGGGCGAGGCCCCGAGATCGGACGAGGCCTCGACCAGATTGCCGGGCACGCGCTCGAGTGCCGCCTGCACCGGCAGGATCATGAAGGGCAGCCAGACGTAGACGAAGACGATGAAGGTGCCGGTGGACGACACCGACAGGGAATTACCGCCGACGATCGGCAGCGACAGCCAGGCATCGAGCAGCCATAGAAGATGCAGTTTGGCGAGCAGCCAGGTCAGGATGCCTTCCTTGGCGAGGATGAGCTTCCAGGCGTAAATCTTGACCAGATAGCTCGACCACAGCGGCAGCATGATGCCGAGATAGAACAGCGCCTTCCAGCGGCCGCGCGCGTAGCGCGCCGCGTAATAGGCGATGGGAAAGGCGACGATCGCGGAGGCGAACGTGACCAGGGCCGCCATCGTCACCGTGCGCAAGATGATGTCGAGATTTGCCGCCTGCAGCAGATCGCCATAGGTCTTCAGCGTGAATTCACGGTTGACGAGGCCGGAGAATTCGTCGATCGAGAAAAAACTCTGCAAGAGCAGTGCGAACAGCGAGCCGATATAGACGATGCCGAGCCACAGCACCGGCGGCAGCAGCATCAACAGCAGCAGGAGCTTGGGCCTGCGCCAAAACAGGTCCGACAGCGCGCCGCGCAAGCCGCGCGCGCGAGGAAGGAGGGCTGGGGCAGGTTTTGCCTGGGCAGCGGTCAGAGTCATGGTTTCTTCGACCGGTTGCGTTCCTTCGCGCCGTGAAGCGTCTTGCCTCGGCTATTAGCGACAGTTGCCGAAAGCGCCATCATGCCGGCTCGTCCATAAGATGCAAATGGTCGCGGTTGAAGGTGAGCACGACCGCCTCACCTGCCTTCGGCAAGGCGGCACCGGCCGGCACGATGGCGTGCAGGCGCAAGCCGTCGACGTCGAGCGCCAGTCTGGTCGTGGCGCCGAGATAATTGGTCGAGACGAGACGAGCGGCAACGCCATCGCCCTTCGCCGCCCGGCCGATGCGAATGGATTCAGGGCGCAGGCTGCCCCAGCGATGCTGGCCGGAATAACGCTGGACGAAATCCGGCGGCAGCACATTGGACGAGCCGACGAAATCGGCGACGAAGCGCGTCTTCGGGCGCTGGTAGATGTCCTCCGGCGTGCCGATCTGCATGATCTTGCCGTCGTTGAAGACGGCGACGCGATTGGCCATCGACAGCGCCTCGCCCTGGTCGTGGGTGACGAAGACGAAGGTGATGCCGAGCGCCTTCTGCAGCGACTTCAGCTCCTCCTGCATGTTCTCGCGCAGTTTGAGGTCGAGCGCGCCAAGCGGCTCATCGAGCAGAAGCACCTTGGGCTGGTTGACCAG